>VGVY01000002.1 GCA_016873835.1 Ignavibacteria bacterium | reverse complement strand
GCAAGTGATAAATCCCCACATAAAAAACAATGAAGTCAAAATTGAAAGAGCGAATGAATAATTCTGCTGTCCATTCGAGAACGAAGTATTGTTTACAGTTGGAGTAGTTGATGCCATTTGTTCTCCTGATTTAAAATTTATTTTTTTATTTAAGTGTAAATTCTTTTTTCAGATTTCCAACTCTTACAGCAAAAACACCACATTCAATTGTAGGTTTTAAATCAATCCCAGTAAATGAAAGATGTTGAGGAGTAAGAATAAATTCAACTTCTTTAGATTCTCCAGGCTCCAATTCAACTTTTTCAAATCCCTTCAATTGTTTAACTGGCGGGGATACACTTCTATACAGATCGCTTAAATACAATAATACTGATTCTTTCCCCTTCACTTTTCCGGTGTTCTTAACGGTAACATTAACAACCAGATTTTCACCTTTTTTTATTATATCCTTCGAAAAAAATAAATTGCTGTATTCAAAAGTTGTGTAACTTAATCCATAACCAAAAGCCCACTGAGGATCATATGAATTTCCTTCTTTGCTTTCTAATTGTTTGTGGTCATAAAGCGTAAAATCATTTACATGCTGTGGATAAGTTATTGGTAATTTGCCGCTTGGATTTGCATCTCCAAATAGAATATCTGCAATTGCTCTTCCACCTTCCATACCGGGTAAAAAGGAAATTAATACAGATTTTATTTTATGAACGATTGCTTTAATAACTCGTGGTCTTCCTTCAATCATAAGTAGCACGACTGGCTTTCCAGTTTTAATCATTTCTTCAGCAAGATTTAATTGTGCTGCATCGAGAGTTATGTCGTTAATATTTCCGGGCGTCTCACAATAAGGAGGCTCGCCTAAACACAACAGAATTGCATCAGAATTTTTTGCTGCTTCAGTTGCGTTTTCAATATCAAGTGTTTTATTAAAATCACTCCCTTGAACAAAGGTAACGTTCTGCTTCCCGATTTTAGATTCAATTGCTTCTACTATTGTAAATTTTTCTTGTGGATATAATACTTCTTCATTTCCTTGCCATGTAATTGTCCACCCTCCATTCAGCACCATCAATTTATCTGCAGTTGGACCAGTAATTAAGAGTTTAATGTTTTTCTTTAGCGGAAGTAATTCATCATCATTCTTTACAAGAATAATTGACTCTCTCGCTGCTTCAAGATTTTGTTGTGTATGTTCATCTGATGCAAATTCATTAACAAACTTTTTATTTGGGTAAGGGTTATCAAATAAACCAAGTTTATATTTTACTCTTAATATTCTGCCAACAGCTTCATCTATTCTTTTTATCGGTACTTTTTTACCTTTAACAAGTTTTAATAAAATTTCATAAAAAGAAAAATCATATGGAACCATGCTCATATCAACACCAGCCATTACAGACATACGTACCGCATCTTCGGGAGTCTCTGCTACATTATCCCGTGTATAAAGTCTTTTTATATCTTCCCAATCAGACACTGTAAAACCTTTAAACTTCCATTCATTTCTCAAAACTTGAGTTAAAAGAAAATAATTTGCATGTCCAGGAATTCCATCCACGTCTCCGGAATTAATCATAACAGATTCAGCCCCAGCATCAATTGCTGCTTTAAATGGAGGAAGAAAATATTCGCGCATCATTCTTTCGCCAATCCAAGCTTGTGTTCTATCTTTGCCGGTGATTGGAAATCCATAACCATTATAATGTTTAAGACAGACAGCAAGTTTATCAGGATTGTTAATATTATTCCCTTGTGCCCCTTGTATGTATGCTTTACCAAACTGACTGATCAAAAAAACATCTTCGCCAAAAGTTTCCCATAATCTTGGCCATGCCGGATGTCTTCCAATATCAAGCACCGGATAAAAATTCCAAGGTATTCCAGAAGCACGTACTTCTTGGGAAGTTATTTCACCAACTTTTTTTTCTAACTCAACATTAAATGTAGAAGCCATTGCAAGTGCTTGTGGAAATAAAGTTCCTCCTTTTGTATAGGTTGCGCCATGAATAGCATCAATACCATAAATAATTGGAATTTTTAATCGTGTTTTATTAACGGCTAAATCTTGAATGTGATTTATAATTTTATGCCAATAATTAATATCGTGTGCAACATCCCATACGTTTAAAATTGATCCGACGTGATATTTTACAATAGCATCTTCAAGTTTTTGAAGATCAAGTTCGTGATGCTGGTCTTTTGTTCCTTGTGTTTTTGAAACAGCTTGAAGAGTAACTTGAGTCATCTGACCAATTTTTTCTTCAGTGGTCATTTTTGAAAGGAGCAAATTTACTTTTCTATCAATTTCTTTTTCACTTTGCTGAGAAAATATTTGTATTGGAATTATAACAAGAGATGCGGTTAATAAGAACAAAAAAACTTTTAACAAAAATTTCATTATATTCCCAGAAGATTTTCAATTTAACAGAATAAGTTTTTTAATTTCAGAACGGTTTTTCCCTTCAACAAAATAAAAATAAACTCCGGACGATAGATTCATTCCTTTAAGGTTAATGCCATTCCATGTTACATTGTTATTTCCTTTATTTAACAAACCCAAGTTTTCAGAATATACTTCTCTTCCAAGAAAATCATATACTTTGAATTTAACTTGGGAAGATTCATTAAGATTAAAATTAATATTGGTAGCCCCGTTAAATGGATTTGGAAAATTTTGACTTATAGATAAACCATAATCATATGAATTTTCATTTTCAACTTTTGTTGGTCCTAAATAATCTATAACAATTCCATTCAATAATGTTCTCTGAATTTCAGAAGCAAAATGGAGTTCAAGAAGCTCATCATGAACTTCGACAGTTGGAATGATTTTTATCAATGCTTTTTTGTTTCCGCTTTCCTTAAAAATATCGAAGTTGTCAAAGATAAGTTTGCTCTCGGCGTATACATCAAAAATTCTTTTCCCTTCTTCAGTAAAATAATTTTCCGAAAAAAGTAATCTTACAAAATATCTTCCGTTTGGGACTCTGATATAATATTTAACTACTCCATTTATTTCCGATTGATATACTGGATCTTCTTCAGTATTGCTTATAGGATCTTGCGTACTTGCTTTCGAACCTTCATTGTAACCATATTCAGTTGAATCAGCTCTATAGATTTGATTCTTTATGTAAGTTTGATAATTCTCACCGCCAACATTTATCTTAAGAGGAAATTGAAGTGGCTCAGATTTAATCACCAATATGTTCTGTAATTGAGAATCGTTTGAAGGAACTGCAATATCTTTAACTCCTCTTTGCAATAGTAAATTATAATTTGAATTTAAATTCAACGATGGACAATCCAAAACAATTGTCCGACCATCACCTAATAATTTTACAGAACTAATTTCGAGACCAGGAATAAAATAATTTCCTTTAGACTCGGCGGTTTGTTTATCAACAACTTCTGAGAATATAGCTGTTATTTTACCAGCAGAAGTTCTTGCCCAAAGTAATTTAGGAGAAACCTTGTCCACATAACCTATATTGGTCGCGTCAGTCAAACAAAGAATCATCATACCATCTTGGAATGCTATATTCTCTTTAATAAAGTTTACATTATTGCCAGTCCAAGTATGAGTAGCTCTTTCCCATCTATCTTTATCTTCAGTTGTAAATTCATCTTTCCATTGAAAAGTAAAATTATTATTGGTACCATTATTTCCAGCACCGGGAGTATAAGATGAATAACTTACCCAATCATAATATGCAAATGCTGGTAGTGTAATTGGATTAAATTTACCTACCCAATCTGGGTATTGAGGGAGCCATATATTCATCATTATTTTCTGTGGACGTGTAACTGTAAGTACGTGGTTGCCAGTTTGACGATATACTTCTTTACCATCAATAAACCACGCTATATATTGATTAGTCCACTCGAATCCATAAATATGAAAATCTGTATGAGGATTAAAATCAGTTATTTCACTACGAACATGATTTGTTGAACCAGATGTAATTACATTCCACTGAGCAGAATTAGAATACCGCCCAAGAATTTCAATGTCTATTTCATTCCATTTTGTTGAACTCCAGGGATCATCTGGTGTGCCATCAAAGTAAGTAAAAAAAGTTGAAAGTGTTCCTTCAACTTGAACACTCTTCATCCGTACTTCAAATCTTCCGTATTTGAAATACTGTTTTGTTCTAAGTTCAGCACCTTTATAATTTTTATTTTGAGAAATTAATAATGAACTGAATATAAAAAATATTAAAAATGTCATAATTAACTTTTTCAACTAAAACTCCGAAATTCAAAAAGTTAAAGAATATGGGTGAGTTCAAAAACTCACCCATCGTGAATGAATGAAATTGCATGGAGGCACCATTGCAAGTTCTCATCTTAAAAAAATTTTTTAGAACCTAATAGCTACAGAAAACTTTTGAACATTTGCTAATCTTCCAAATTCTCCGTAAGCATAATCTATTTGAATAGATATATTATTTAACAATAACTGTTTAATTCCAGCTCCAAAAGTGTACGATTCTTCAGAATCTTGTAAAAACAATGCTTTATATCCACCACGAATAAAAAAGAAATTGTTGAAAGAATATTCAATACCAGCATTAACACTTTCATAATTATCGCTTGGATGAATTGCATCTATTGCTAATGTAATATTATGCATGGAATTCCTGATTGGTTTATATGCTATCCCAACTCTAAAATTCAAAGGCAATTCCCAATCATCGGTTTGAAGATAAGCTGGAATCTGATTGTTATTGCCAGTACTCTGAAGATCAGGATCAAATAGAACTAATGCAGAAGTTCCTTCGAGTCGCATCTTAGTACCAAAGTTCGAAATTGACATTGCAAGTACGGCGCCATCAAATGGAGTTATATATTGCACTCCAATATCAAGAGCAAATGCAGTTGCTTGCATTTTCCAAATTCTCTGACTTATAAATTTTGGATTGAATCCGATAGAAAAATTATCTGTCAAATTAATAGCATAACCGATGCTTAGCATTGCATCAGTTACGTTAAAAGTTTCTCCGGTTCCTTCAGGATCTGTAATTGTTGTAACTTGCATATCATTCATAGAAGAAGTAATAAAACTCACACCAACAGCTCCATAATCTCCCATGTTGTATGCAGCAGAAAGAAAATTATAATTTATATCAGCAATCCAGTTTGTATGATCGAATATTACTCCAAAGCCTTCTTGCTTTGCTAACCCGGCCGGATTCCAAAACAAAGCACTGGGATCATCTGCAACAGCAACAAAGGCACTGCCCATTCCAGATGCTTTAGCACCTTGACTAATACTTAGAAATGGGGCAGCGGCTGTTCCTTTTTTAGAAACATTAGAAACAAAACTTTGTGCGGTAATTGTGGATACTGATATTAAAATAATTGCAAAGTATTTTATTCTGATTTTCATATATCATATCCTCCTTATTTAACTACCGCAAATTTTCCAACATAATCGCCAACTTCTGGCGCATCCACATGAAATATATAAAGCCCATAAGCTATTTCCATTCCATCTTCGGAAATAAGGTTCCAAGATATTGTTCCGTCGTTGCTGAGCGATTCTTTATACAATGTTTTTACAAGTGCACCAGTAACTGTAAAAATTCTAATTGTGCATTGAGAAGGAAGATGAATGAAATCAATTCTTCTTTCTCCTCTTCCAGTTTGATTAAGATTTCTCTGTTCCCATGAGTTTGCGCTTATATATGGATTTGGAACCACCTTAATTTTTGTTAGTTCATTCTTCGCTAATTCTTTATCGATTTTCTCTGACTTTGTTGAAAACTGGAAATAGTCATTTTTATAGAATTGTTTACTGATTGCAATTCGATAAATATCCCCGCCACGCGGAGTTGCAAATGCTGGTGCTGCTGGAATGCGATAGGATATTCTCCATGTTATTCGATAGTTTGTTCCTTCATATTCAATTATTACAATGTCATCACCAAGATTAAACCTTCTATTACCATCATTATCAAATACTTCGGCTTGTACTTCTTTGCCAGCAGTAATATTAATTACTTTAAAAGGAACATTAATCTTAGTGAACGGAGTTACCTGAGATTCTTCAGAAAGCCAGTGAATTTCATAATCGGATGGCCATTTAACATTTCTTGCTGGAGAACTTTTATCAGCTGACACAGTCATTTCAACATTGCTGAATCCAACCACCCAACCAGTTTTCGCTACTATTGGTGCCGCTGCCGTATCATTCAATACTGATACTGCTAAACCATCAAAAGGTTTGCTAAATTTGCCGCTTCCAAATTCAGTAGCTGCAACATTTGATTCAATAGTATCAATTTTCCCTCCTAATTCTCTGACTATCGAATATGAAGAAGTTAAATATCTTGGAATATCCCCACTTGATTTGAAAATTACTTTGTAGTTGGCACCTTCTTTAATTTCATTTGGATTTAGTAATGCAATATTTAGTGTTCCCGTTCCAATTCCTTCTTTTAATTTTTTTGTATCGCCAACAATTTGTGCTGGAATATAGCCAGCAACTTTTGCATTTGGTTTAACAACTGCACAGTTAATATCTATAAATCTGATATTGCCAACTAAATCTTGTTGTATAATTTTTGTATTCTCAGTTGGTATCAATCCTTTTGTTCCATATTTAGGGTCTCCTTGATCATAAGCGACCAATGCATAATAATATGTACTTCCATTTACAACAGTTGTATCAATAAAGGAATGCTGTAATCCAGTATCATTCCCTCTCCAAAAATGTGCACCATTTATACCAATTGGGTCGGGTCCTTTAATGCCGTTTTTTAAATCAAACTGTGCAATTGGTTTCCAATATTTCTTTTCCCCTTTGGAATCAGTAATTATTTTAATGTCATTGAATTCAGGTTCTTGACTTCTATAAATCAAATAACCTTCAAAATCGAAACGGCGTAAAAAATTATCGTAAGATTTTTCAGCTAAATCATCCCAATAGAGATAAACTTTTTTATCACCAGCAATTGCAGTTAATGTAGGTTTAAGAGGTGGTTTTGAAAAATTATAATTTGCATTATAAATTGCTTGAACAGTTTCTTTATTAAAAATCATATCTTCAAAATCACTTCCAAAAACTAAAGCCGTTGAAAATCTTTCTCGCCTATTTACTTTTAGTGGAAATGGTCCAGAACCAAATAAAATTTGTATGTTTGATTTTTGCAATAGTGTATCGAAGTTGAAGTAATTCATTTTTCTCCAAATTACTTCATCATTTTTTGGCCATACTGCAGTCGGTCCTTTATTAGAAAGTCTTTCAATTACTAAGCTTGTCAATCCAATCTGATCAGATTCATCTTTATCAAGACGGTCAAAATTTGGTTCGCCATCTGTTGGTATTCCATCGCCTTCTCCATCATCTGGTCCTCGATACTGCGGATCGAATGGACCAACACCATCTCTTCCAAGGTCATCATTTAAAGGTTCGTTCTCATTAGCATCCCATTTCCCATTTCCATTCAGATCAGAGAACGGAACCCAGTCTTTGTCATTATCAATTCCGTCATCCCGTCTTTCATCAATCATTCCATCTTCATCATCATCTTTGCCGTTAAATCCGTTACCAGGACTTTCTAGAAAAGCGTAACCAACATAACCAGTTTTCCAATTATCTGGCGGCGCAATTCCATCAGCATCAAATGCATAAGCTATATCTAATTTAGTATTGTAGGATGCATTATCATCGCCGTTATCATCAACCCCACCAACTCCAGTATCTGCATAGAAACCAAAATAAGTTGTATCATAACTAACATCAGAAAGATTAACAATGTCGAAGTGCCAGAAGATAATATCTTCAGCTAACACATGAGACCATTGGAATCCCCTTACTTCAACTCTTAAAGCTAAACCGCCTCTATCAGGGTCTGATGCCAATGGACTATACATGTATGGTGGTCTCACAAATTCCTTATCTCTCGAATCATCCATTACATAAAAAGTTTCAAAGTCAGCATTTTGCACGCCTCTTCCAAAGTAACCATACCAAAAACCATCCCATGCTGGTGTAATATTAGGTAAAGATCTGGGCCAAGTAGAAGGCCATGTGCTTGACTTTGTATTAATAGCTGGTTCTTCAGAAGATGGATTAGCATAACCAGGAACTGGTTCCATTACCCATAGATCTCCAGTAACTGGATCATAATCAACTTCTTCTCTATATGAAGTTTGAGCTGGGTGAACTATTTGTCCGTTTCCGGGGGCTTTAACGGATGTAGTAACAATTGGAGTGCAGCCATCAAGATACTGATGACCGGTACCTTTTGGCCATTCTCCCGATGGGCGATCGGGCCATGTACCAACTTGACCATCATTTCTAAAAATAGTTCTGATCAAGTTGCCATCCATTATTCCTTTCTTTCTATATGTCTTATCCCCTTTAGGTTCGGCTCTGTATTTTTGAATTTGTTCTGCAGTTTGTGCACTTAAAATACTTATCGAAGCTATTATAAAAATACACGTCCAAATTATTCGCTTCATTGAATTTCTCCGTTGTCTTAGATTAAAATCCGACATTAAAACCAATACTTATTCTTCTTGGTGAAGAATAATCACCAGGATTATTTAAGAATTGCTCTATAGTATTTTTACCAATGATTGGTCCGGCAAATTTAACATTAAGATCTTGCCCGGCTCTTCCGGTTGTTGAGCTCACGCCATATTCATTCTTAATATCAAATAAATTATAAATCAAAAGGAATGTATTAAAGTCGAATCCAAAAATTTTAAATACTTTATTTGCTTTGAGATCAACATTGAGAGTTGAAGGTTTACGACCATTATTCTCAAATCGAAGTCCTTGAGTATATCTTGGATCAACTGTATAAGGCGCGCCAGAACCGTATGAAATAATTAATCCGGCAGACCAATCAACAAGATTCCCAAAATTTACCGATAGGTTTAATGTATGTGTTTGATCCCAATTTAGCGGAACAACTTTTTTATTTGTTTCTACTGGAGGATCAGATTGATTATTGTAATACTCTGTAAAAGGATCTGATGCATTACCGGATGCAACTTGATAAGTATAATCAACTTTAGCACTGAAGAAATCAACAAACCTTCTTTCAAGCGATACAATTAATCCTTTAACATTTCCATAATCTCTATTAATAAATCTTCCAAATAAAAATCCTTCGTAAGTTTGAAGGATTTGCATTCCGAGTAAGTTTCTAATATCACTGTAATAAACTGAAATATCTAATGCAACATTTGGGAAAATAACTTGTTGCAATCCAATTTCGTACTTTGTTGTTTTTTGTGCTTTCAATTCCGGATTACCAACTGTTGAAGAAAGGGAAGTTGTTTGGTCAATTAAGTAACCAGAATTAGAAAATAAATTTTCAAAACTTGGAATTTGGAAAAAATGTCCATATGAAAAATGGATTGCTCCTTTATCAGACATCGGGAAAGATACACCAAATCTTGGACTGATTTGAAATTCTGAGACTGCATTTCGTTTCTGATCTGCGCCAGGAAAGTTTGGGTTGTTTAATGGATTTCTTAAATCTGATGGTAAATTTATGTTAGAGCTAAAATAATCGAACCTTACCCCAGCATTTATGATCATAATATCATATTCCATTTTATCCTGGATATAAGCGGAAAATTCATACGGACTTCTAGTATTTTCTGAATTGCCAACATATACATCATGATACTTCGTGCCGGGAACGCTGTATCCTAATGTAAAGATAGAATTTCCGAGAGAATCAATTTGACCTTCGGTTAAGTTTCTTATATCCTTCCATCGATTAAATAATTTGTGGTATCTCGCTTCAACGCCAAGTTTTATTTTATGTTCTTTTGTTATTTGAGATTCGATTGACCATTGTCCTAAATAAGTAATTGTGTAGCGGTCATATCTATCAGTTTCATTGCCACCTTGTCTAAATGTATAGCTTGAATATGGTGTCCCTTGATTCGGCTCAATATATCGGGTATCATATTCATCTGCATACAAATAACCCCAGTATTTATATCTATTAATAGAAAGTTTTAATGTCGAAAAAGTACTTTGACTTGGATAATAATTTATTTGAAAACCATGAACCAAATTAGTTCTGTAATGATTTTTTATTCCGTCGGGTGTCCATTTCATGGAATGATTATATCCTTTATTCCAAGTATCATCCCAAAAAACACTGTAGCTGAATTTAAATTTATCAAGTGAATAAGTTAGTTTACCATTAAATGATTTTTTTTCGTATGGATTCATAGGAACAAAAGCACTATCACCCGTTCCTCTATCAATCCAAAAAGTCTGGTCTTGAGAATTTGGGAATATCGGTCTGTCATCAAATGTATTATAAACTCTTATACCGTACATCGAGCCTTCGTCACGATAATATCTACCAGTAAGAAAAAATGTAAGATTACTTAAAATTTTTGTAGGGCCGCTTAAACTAAATTGCACGTCTCTTGGTCCATCCATATTAAACTTGTTAAGATTTTGAAAAATTTCTTTACGAGTTGTAAAATAATTTCCAACATAGGCAGAAACATTTCCCTCAAACTTTGCGCCTCCATCTTTTGTAACAATGTTAACAATTCCAGACATTGCTTGTCCATACTCTGCGTTGAAAGTACCACTGATAATTTCCATTTGACGGATTGAGCTGTTTTCAACTTCTAATGAAAGTCCATTATTAAATGCATCCGTAACAGAAACTCCATCAATTAAATATGCAACTTCCCCGGATCTTCCTCCTCTGAAATGCCCATTAACAACTCCAGCTTGTAGGTTGATAACTTGATGAATATTTTCAACTGGCATAAGTTTAATATCTTCGGATGAAACAATTGCAGAAGTTGAGGTTAAGTCCTTTGTTACTAAAGGCTGTTGTGCTTGAACAACAACTTCTCCAAGATTAATTGTCGTTGGTGTTAGTTCAACATTAATACGTGTAGTAAGGTCAATTCTAACAACAACTTTTTCAATAGTTACTTTATGATAGCCAACAGAACTAATTATTAAGGTGTATGTACCCGGTGGGATATTATTTATATAATAGTCGCCTTCAATATCAGCAGCAGCTCCAAAATTGGTCCCTTGAATAATCACATTAGCACTAATCAAGGGCTCCTTTGTCTCAGAATCAATAATTTTCCCGGATATTTTACCAGTAGTGCCGGCATAGAAATTAAGTGGTATCATCAACAAAAAAATTACACATATCCATGCTTTAGTATAAAGTTTCATTACTCTAGTACTCCCATTAAGTGAAAGTTCACTTAGTAATTCAAAAAAGAAGCAGAAGGGCACAGCAATTCTGCTGTGCCCTTAAATTATTATTTTATGAGCATCATTTTCTTAACACTTAAGAAAGAGCCGCTTTCAATTCGATAGAAATAAACTCCGCTTGCCAATTTAGTTGCATTAAAATCAACGGTGTATTGACCTGGACTTTGCTCCTTATTAACAAGTTCTGAAACAACTCTTCCCAAGATGTCAAATATCTTGAGTGAAACATGACCAGATTTAGCAATTGAGTAATTTATCTGAGTAGTTGGGTTGAATGGATTAGGGTAATTTTGTTCAAGTGAATAACTGAATGGCAATTCTTCTTCAACGTCAGTTGTTATTTGATCTGTATTACCAATCCAAGTATAAAGCCAACGATCAGGATATTGCCAACCTTGATCTTGATTGAAAGGACTCCAGCTAATCATGCCCTCTCTATTTTGCCAGTCTTCACTAGAAGTTCCGCCATCATTATCATTAATTACAATGTCAAACGGAATCTTATATCCTTCCTTTACATAAATTGTATCTTTAATAGCAGTTGCACTTCTTCTGAGTTTTGCTAGATCGTTAAGTGATATTTTTGATTCAATAATATAACCGGATGGGAATTTTTCTTGCCAATAATAGTTTGGTCCAGGAAGTAGTAATGAATCCTTCTCACTTGTCCAGTGGTCATTTCTTAATCTAAGTTTATTAAACCTTAAATGATAATCAGGAGTTTTACCACGTAAGTATTGGGTGTGAGGTTTACCAGTTTGATTATAAAGACCAAATTCTAAATCAGTTGCATCAAGTGCCCAGCTGTTACCTCTATTGTAATACCCGATATTATCATAAACAACATCGTCATTAACATTAAACGCTACGTAAAGAAAGTTTTTATCAATTGCCACATAGCAGTCTGCAGAACAATCAGCATCATTAGTTACTTTAAAGTTATTCACAATTGTTGCAGAACCATCAGAGACTTTTAATTTGAATGGTCTAATATGAACCCATTCCGATAAATCACCATCAGCTTTAAAGTTTGTTGGCGGTTGCAATGATATAGTTGGAATTCCTTTTCCTTTATTTACAATTGCAGCAGAGACAGCAGCTGCGCCAATATTTCCAGCTTTATCAACACAATTTACTGCATAATAAAATGTAACGTCTTTATCATTTTGAGGCGCGAGTAAAAGGTGATCTACAACTTGAGTTCCTTCTGCAATATTTACTTTTAGTCCGAGTACATCAGGTGCATTAACATTTGTAATTGGTTTAGTACTGTAAAAAACATTATACTTCTCACCAACCTCTCCGGGAACATCAGTCCAAGTCACAAGGTTTGTATAACTTCCTTTAATAACAGCAAAACCTTGTGGTGCAACCGGAGCAACTTTATCTGCAAATTGAAAACCCGATTGTTGTACAACATCAAATAAAATAACTCCGCTCAATTTTTCGCCCTTAGTGCCTCCACCAGTTGGACCAGTATTCCCTTCAGCGGATAATTCAATTTTAAATCCTTTTATAAATTCTGGATTAAAGTCTTTATCTCCTTTTTCATCCCACCAAGGTTGTGCAAATCCATTTGTCGGAAACATTTTATCATTTCCGACAGCAATTGCTGGTTTTTTGACAAGTGGCATATAAACTCTTATCCAGTCTGATGTTTTACTCCAATCAATTGGCACTCTACAAACCCATCCTTCATCAACTCCAGTATTATTTTCAATTACAAAGAATCTCATACTTAATCTTTGTTTGTTTGTAGATGCATGCGGAGTGACATTTTTTACATACACAACAAGTGCAGTTCTTTCTTCAAATTTATCTGGTTTGGTAATATTTTTTGACAGATTAAGATAACCACCCCAATCTTGAGATGCATTAACGGTATATGTCAATTTCATAGCACCAGTGCCTTCAACTTTGTCTGTAGCTTCATTTGCAAGTGCAATACTACTTTTACCGGCATCACCAGCCCAGCCCATATCATCTGTGCCAGTCCAATAACCAGTTGCTACGTTATCAAATGTTGTTATAGGTGTATATCTATTACCAGTAATTTGAAATCCATCAAACAATACCACTCCAGATGCAGTTGGTGGATTAGTATTATTGCCAGGTGTGATATATACTAGAGCTATCTCAAAACTTTTAATTTTGTCAAGTTGAATTGCTCTATCACCATCACCAAATTGTAATGCCCATTCTGCTGTTTTATCTCCCCCATCTTTAAATGTTGCAAGATCTACAGTTACTTGTTTCCATTGTCCAGAAGCATCAGCAAGATTTAGATCTTTCATTTCTCTAAACCAGAGATCTCTTTTATTATCTGCATCAAAATCCCCAATTTTAAATTCCATAAAAGTTGCTCCAGCTTGTGATGTTACAATTGGAGTAACAACTTTATACCAAAATGAAAGATGTGTTCCAGCAGAAAGATCTAAGTAATTTGGAAGGTTTGGTGGAGTTGTTGTGCGTACAATATAACCTCCCCAGCCATCTCCAGCAGCAATTGTATAATCAAGTTTCATTGCGCCGGTTCCTTGTTTTTTATCAGTAAAATGATCTGATAAATCCATTTTAGCTTTTCCAGCGCCGTTATCGTACATAGTCTGTGTATCCCAGAAACCCTTGTTTACAGAACTATCGCATGGTTGGAAATACCATTGTCCATGTACTGAACCTACAAAGAGAATAAATAGAAGAGTTGTTATTAATCTCTTCATAAAATGCCTCCCATTATTTTAGTGTTATTAAAATGTTAATGGATAAAATCCATTTAACCTTATTAAATAAAAATATACCAAATACTAAGTGTTATTATTAAAATTACTCCGGCAAAGATTAGATTATTACTAATGTTTGCAGTAGAGTTTTTATTAAATATTACATCACCAGTAGAAATAATTCTTCCGTAGTCATATTTATTTATGCTGATAAAAACATAATTAAATACTAATAGAAAAATTCCAGTTGCTATAAATAGAATTATGGTAAAATGGAGATAATTAATTTGTGCATAAGAAACTAATAAAGAATTTGTAATCAAATTTTCTTTAACTAGAAGTTCAAGAATAAATCTTGAAAGTCCAAAAAACTCGCCAACAACCAATGCAAGAAAAGCACTCCTCGAATTAATTTTTTTTATAAAAAGTCCAAGTATAAAAACAGCAGTTATTGGAGCACTTATAAAAGCTTGAGTGCTTTGTAAGAAAATATAAATATGAGAGTTAATAATTTTGACAAATGGAATTATCAGCAGCACTGCAACAACTACAGCTATAGTTATTAATCTGCCGACTAAAACTAAAGTTCTTTCAGATGCATCTGGATGTTTGGGTTTGTAAAAGTCCAATGTATAAAGAGCAGCGATGCTATTAAATGATGCAGATAATGAGGACATCATTGCAGCTAGAAATCCAGCGATCACAATTCCTTTTATACCAACTGGAATAATTCCACTAGCTAATAAAGTTGGATATGCAATATCCCCAGCTGCTTCGGGATAAAGTGCCACTGTAATTAAGCCGGGCATTACTAAAACAAACAAAGGAAGAATTTTTAAAGCAGCAGCAAGAAGAGTCCCTTTACGTACAGCATCAATACTTTTTGCGCCTAAAACTCTTTGAACTATGTAATGATCTGCACACCAATACCAGAAGGCAATAATAGGTGCGCCAAAAATTATTCCCGTCCATGGAAAATCTGGATCATCAATTGCTTTGAACATTTGAAAATATGATTCTGGAAGTTTTTGTTGTAATCCAGAAATCCCGCCAACTTCGATAAGACCATAAACAGTAAGAATTATCGTACTTATAATTAAAAGGATTCCTTGAAACACTTGTGTTTTTACAACTGCAGAGAACCCGCCTACCAATGAATAAACACCAGTCAATAATACAATTGCCACTGCCGAAGTAAAAATACTCCAGCCAAGAATCATGTTAAATAAAATTCCACCAGCAAAAAGTGTAACTAAAATTTTTGTAATGATATAAGTAAAAATTGAAATGCCCGAAAATAATTTGCGGCTTGAAACATCAAATCTCTTCTCCAAAAATTCTGGAGTAGTGCTAACACCCAAATTCTTATAAATAGGTGCAATGAACCATCCAAGAAGTATTAGAAGAAAAATAGCAATTAATTCGAACTGCCCAACTGCTAAACCACGAGATGCACCAGAACCAGCTAATCCAATAAAATGTTCACTTGAAATGTTCGTTGCAAAAAGCGAGATGCCAACTGCAAACCAGCCTAAACTTCTTCCAGCTAAAAAATATTCGTTTGTGTTAGAATCCTTGTTACGGAAGTATAGTCCAATTGCCAAAACAATGATAATGGAAAGTAGGATTATTAAACTGTCAATTAAACTGATTGGATTATTCATATATAATTCTATGCAAAAATAATACCTAAAGAGAGAGTTAGATACTAAAGCTTTTATCGATTAAGTTAACTTAAGAAGAAATAATAGTTATCATTATAATAATGTTTTATTATTATTATAATAATTGTTTCATTAAGCATTAATCCTTTTTGTAAATCCTTACATATTCTATTTCCATTCTCTGAGGGAAAATAGAATTATCAATTCCTTGAACACCGCCCCAAGTTCCTCCAATTGCAATATTTAATATCAGGTGAAAACTTTTATAAAAAGGCCAATATTCCCAACCTTTACCTTCATTCTTAAATGTAAAATATAATTTATCATCAACAAATGCTTTTATTTCACTTTCACTCCATTCAATAATGTAGTTATGGAATGTTGTAATTGCATCTGCAATATTTATCGTAGCAGTTTTTTGAGTTCCATTTGTATGAACATATTTATTACAATGAATAGATGCATGTATAACATTAGGATTATAACCAACATGTTCCATAATATCAATTTCGCCATTATCGGGCCAACCGCCATTTCCTAAACTCCATACGGATGGCAGCATCCAAATTGCTGGCCAAGTTCCTTTTCCATACGGAATTTTCGCGCGAACTTCAATACGACCGTAAACCCAATCTCCTTTGCCTTTTGTAACTAATCGAGCTGATGTATATTCCTTATTGTTAAAAAAATCTCTACGCGCTTCAATAATTAATTTACCATTTTCAACTCTTGCATTTTCAGATCTGTAAGATGAGTAATATTGTTTCTCCTGATTTCCCCATCCATGATCTCCAACATCATATCCCCATTTATTAATATCAGGCAAACCATCTTTATTGAATTCATCCGACCAAACAAGGCTCCAACCAGGAATTTTACCTACTTCGTCTTGCTTGTTCTCATTTTCAGTTGATTGTGAAGAACAGCTAAATGTTGTTACAAATAGTATAATAAATAACATTTTAAGTAATTTCATAGTATTATCCCTTCCTTAGGTATCATTTGATACTATTTCAACAAAATCATTTTCTTTGTTTCTAAAAAATTACCAGCTTGTAATTGATAAAAATAAACACCACTTGGTAATTGAGAATTACGAATTGAGAATTGAGAATTATAAGTTCCAGGTTGTAAAAATTCATTTACAAGAGTTGTAACTTCCCTCCCAAGTATATCATAAACTTTTAATGTCACTCTGCTTTGAACCGGCAACTGATAACCGATGACCGTTTCAGGATTAAATGGATTTGGAAAATTTTGTTTTAAGGAAAACTGATTTGGCAAAATTTCAAAATTTTCTTTTACATCTACTAATATTCCATCTCTCGATGCAAAAGGTAAATATGCATTTCTTAGAGTGCCGGCAACTTGTTTCTCTGTCTTTCGATCCATAGAAACTAAACCCATAGTTTGCCATCCGTTCTTTTTTGGTTTATACTGATACCAATCAAAAATACACCACCAAGTTGTTCCCATTAACGTACCAGATGGATTTTCAGTTCCAGAAATATCGTAAGGTGTATGATATTTAAATGCACTAAATGTTTGATTAAAAACATTTACTTGTTCTGCTTCGGTAGTCCCATTTTCAGAAGACCAAAATCCAAATTCGGTATCAATTAATGGTTTGTTTGGAAAAGCAGTTCTTGCAGAATTCAAAAATGAAAATGTAGGACCAAGATAATTTTTACTTGTTCCATAAAAAATTCCAAAGTAGATTGTCCAGCCGGCGACATCAAGCGGTTCTTGCGTAATATCTGCAGCGCCGGGTTTATCTGCTGCGGCTGATTGAGTAAGTAAACGCCCATCATTATAATTTGATCGATAATCATTTTTAATCATGTTATGATAAACCAATCTTCCACCGCCATCTAAATGACATTCGTTGGAAGTACTCCACATAATAACAGATGGTCTATTGAAATCTTTATAAACCATTTCGCGAAACATTTGTTGATGAATTTTTCTTGTGTTGTTTTGAATATCCCAAACATCTTGAGTATCCCATTGCCAAAGTGGGATTTCTTCCATAATTGCCAAACCAATTCTATCTGCAATTAAATAAGTATAAAGGTGATTTGGATAGTGAGCCGTTCTAAGATAGGTAGCATTTAAATTTTTTACAGCAACTAAATCAGTATAGATAATTTCCTTTGGAACACTTCTGCCATAATCTGGATGTTCTTCATGGCGCGCAAGTCCGGGCAAAAACATAATTCTATTATTTAATAAAAACTTTCCATTGTTTGCGGCAACTGTTCTAATTCCAAATTGAGTATAATATTCATCGATCACGTTAGTACCAGAAAATAATGAAACTTTCATTACATAAAGGTTTGGGGATTTCATAGACCAAATTTTCGGATTAGAGATTTTGATAATAGATTTCCAAGCAGTTACTGAATTTGAATTGATACTAATATTTTGTTGAGTTGTTCCTGAGATTAGAACTTCTGTTCCAATTAGGTCTTTCGCATATTCAGCTTGAATGTTACTTTGATTTACCGCGGCTTCAAAAATCTGTACGGAAATTTTTATATCTGAGGAAATATTTTTTTTGTTATTCAAAATTACAGTTGTTTCAACATTACCATCAAGATCTTTTGGAACAATATTAGTACGAGTAACAGAAACGGCATCAGATATTTCCAAATATACATCATGAATTACACCAGCATAATTAAACCAATCAACCTGATTAAATGGAATTATATCCTTTCTTGAGCCCCACGCGATGTTATCAACTCTTATGGCAATTGTATTAGATGATCCATAATGAAGAAGTGATGATACATCGAAAGCAAATGGCGTATAACCGCCTTCATGATAGCCAACATATTTATCATTTATCCAGACATCGCAAACATAATTAACTGCATAAAAAATAAGTTTAGCAAATTTTCCAGATTGTGAAGCTTCCACATTAAAAGTTCTTCTGTACCAAATTCCGTCATTATAAAATTCCGGGTATAATCCGGTTGGCGAATCGATTTCATTCAAAGCATTTTCAACTCCGGGTAGATTTTTTTTAAGCCAGCTTGCATCGTTGAAATTAGAAAGTTGTCTGCCCGCAGCTTCAACTTCTATTGCAGAAATTCCAGACCCATCTCGTTTGGACATTGAAATATTATCATCAGCCACGAAGCGTTGCTTCTTCCATTCTCCCGACAAATTAATAATTGTACGCGTATTCTGTTTTTCAAATGACGGCAATGGCATACCATTTTGGTATGGAACTTTAATACCATTTATATCTTGAATTGAAAGAGTAGCCTCGAGTGTAGAGGTTTGTGAGAAACCTTTAATAAATATTATAAAAATAAGTAAGATTGTTTTTGCAATTAATTTGCTAAACATATAGAAGTGCCGTTATATTAAGTGAATAAAGACTTGACAATTTTTATACCATTATTATTTTACTTATTTGATGTCAATAGTAATTAATAATCGCTTGTTAAAAAAATTATTTATCAAAATGATAATTAGATTTTATTACTTTGATAATTATTTCAGTCCCAATTCTTTGCACATTCTAAAGTAATTTGGAGGAGCCAATCCAAGTTTTTTTGCAGCTTCGGAATCGGAATCGCATTGGCTTCGGACAAATCTAAAATATTTTTCTCTGAATACTTTTTCCATCTGTTTTAACGGTAAATTTTCTGCAGTGGATTTAAAACTAATTCCATCACTGCCGAAATAATTTTCAAGATCGGACACTTTTTTACCGAGAGCATTTTCCAATAAACTTGCATTGATAATATTTTCGTCATAAAAAAGTATTCGTTGAACTAAGTTTTTCAATTCACGAACATTTCCCGGCCATTCATACTCGGTCAATAATTTAATTGCATCTTCACTAAGAATTGGAAGCGTTTTCCCCATATCAATTGAATACTCATTCATGAAATAATCAACCAGCAGTAAAATATCTTCTTTTCTCTCTTTGAGCGGAGGAATGGTAATTGGAATTACATTCAATCTGTAATAAAGGTCTTCTCTAAATCTTTTTTGAGAAATTTCTTCTTCCAAATATTTATTTGTAGCAGAAATTATACGAACATCAACTTTGACCTTTTCAGTGCGCCCAATTTTTTCAACTTCTCCGTCTTGAAGAATTCTTAATAGTTTTACTTGAGCACTTTGTGGTAATTCAGAAATTTCATCTAGAAAAATTGTTCCATTATTTGCAATTTCAAATAATCCAGGTTTACTTTTATTAGCGCCAGTAAAAGCTCCTTTTTCATATCCAAACAGCTCACTTTCTATTAACTGATCTGGTATACCTCCACAATTTATAGGTACAAAGTTTTCATATTTTCTTGAACTTAGATAGTGAATATTATATGCAACTAATTCTTTCCCCGTACCGGATTTACCACTAATAAGCAATGGGGCTTTGCTCTTGGAATAATTATTAATTTGCTCTCGTAATTTTTTAATAACATCAGAGACGCCAATAATTTTTTTGGCTTCTAAAATATTCGAAACATTATTATCTAGTTTCTGTTTCGACCTCTGTTTATCCTTTAATAAAATTCTCCGTTCATACGCATTGAATATACTCATAACAAAATCAGTAGGTTGATAAATATATTCTTCAATGTCTCCAGGATATTTTGTGCAGTACCAAAATGCACCAGCTTCAATAAGGTTATGAGCGAATTCGTAATCTGTTATGTTAATTGTCATTTTAGTAATAACAATAATTTGAATGGAAGGATCGATATCCTTTATTTTTTTTATTAATTGTTCTCCTCTCAATCCACCAGCAATTTGGTAATCCATAATAACTACATCATACAATTTTTGTTTACTATGCAATAATTCAAGAGCATATTTCCCTTCGGAAGCTATATCTTGAATTAATATTCTTTCAGAAAAGGGTCGAATAGTATTTTCAACTCTTCTTAAATCAAATTCTTCATCTTCAATAAGCAGAATTTTGATTTGGTTTTCCTTTTGCATACGCATACCTAATTAATGTGGAATTGTAATTGTGTACACACATCCTTTGTTGGAATTATTTTCAACATCAATTTGCCAGCCGCACCTTTCTTTTGCAATTTGATATGCAATATAACAGCCGTAACCGCTCGATTGGTTGTCACTTTTTGTTGTAACGTTTTCCAAAAACAATTTCTTAATGCCAAATTCATTCTTTTCAAGCAGACTTGGGTTAATCCCATTTCCATTATCGGAAATAGAACAAGTTGTTAAATTATTTTCGGGGAAATATTTTGTAGTAATTTCGATTATTAAAGCGTCATCGCTATGATCAATACTATTTTGAATTAAAGGCTCGATAATTTCCCAAATGACAAATTCGTTGATATTAATTATTGGTATCTGTTCATCAAGATTTAAATTAATTTCAAACGAATTAGATTTTTTAGCGGTTCTGCCAAAAATATTATCCACAATAAAACTAATTACTTCATTAATATTTGTTTTAAAAGTCGCATTTCTTATAGTCTGAATTGGCGGATCATACCATTTCATATCATAAATAACTCTCGACACAAAATTTGAATATTTATTAAGTCGGTATTTTATTTCTTCAATATTATCGTTGGAAAGTAAACGTAAATCTTCTTTTATGAACCCCATTACCTTTTCAGCTTTATGATGCGTATGATAAATTCGTTTAGTAAACATAGATTCTTTTTCATGAACTATTTGCTCTTTAATATGACTTTCATGTTCTTCAAGCAACAATTTTTGTGCTTCGTCTCTCTCTTTAACTGTATAGGAAGAAATGTAATACATGCTAATTAAACCCAAAAGAAATAAAGCTGAATACAAAATTGATGTTTCCTCATAACTTGATATAATTTCTTTTTGAATAAATGATAAATCAGGAGTGCTTTTCAAATAAAGCGCCCCAACAAATTCTCCGCTTGGAACAAATGGTACAAAAATGTGATAATCATTTTTCTCTTTTAAAATATTAACGATTGATTCGCTTGTAAAAAGTTCATTTTGAATTTGCTTATAAAGATCAATTGCATAATTATGTTCTTTATTAATACGTAATGGATCAATCATTTTAGAAAAAATAAACTCGTATAGATCCCTTCCATTATCCAATGCACGTATAGAGTCTTTGTCGTTAACCAGCAAACATATTTCTTCAATGTTTTGTTGAAGAAGCTGTTGATTTAAAATGATATCAAAAAAGTGAATGATTTTTCTTTTCTCTTCTTCACTAGTTGGTTCCTTAAGTATTATAGTTTCAAACAGAAGTTCTAATGAAGTTGTACTAAATTCAGCGAGACGTTCGGCAGAATGATTTTGATACCATTCCTGACTCTTTTCTACGAATGCATTTAACGAGGACCTATGTGTAAGAGAAAGGATTAATTGAAAAAGTACCAATCCGATGAAAAGCACAGACAAGTGCTTAAACTCAAAATGATATTTCTTTAGATTGTCAAATAATCTTCGTGTCATTTTTACTTAAAAAAGATTTTATCAGAATTAATTATGCTCTCTGCTTTTTTTAATGCATCAAGAACTGTGATTTCATTTTTAATTGCTAAGTTAAGGTAGTGACTTAGAATATCTGAATAGCGTGTATATTTTTCTAAATAAGGTCTGTGAACAATCGAATTAAACAAACCTTTATAGAACGATAACTGCGGATATTTATTAATAAAGTTTTTATTCTCATAAAAATTTTTTGTTATCGGAAGATATCCGCTCTTCTCGTATAGAATAGATTGAGCTTCATCGCTGTTTAGAAATTTAATAAACTCAAGTGCAGCTCCTTTATTTTTTGAGTAAGCAGAGATCATTAAATTCCAACCTCCAATTAAATTAGAATGTTTTGAACCGTTAAAATACGGCAAAGGTGCAATTCCGTATTTTTCCCATGGGTTTTCTTCTCCAATAAAAGTATCGTACCATTTATAAAAACCGGGCCAGTTTCTTAAAAACATTCCCTTTTTAGAAATAAATTCTATATCACACTCAGTTTCCTTAAAGCCGGTAACTGCAACAGGCGAAAGATTATACTTATTAACTAAATCGACTAGCAATTGAGCTGCTTTTACAGATTCTTTGTTGGAGAGATTTACAGAATCTTCAAAAAAAACTTTTTTGTTTTGAGATTCCATAAGTTCAAAATAACTGCACAACAAACCCTCATAGTTGCTGGCTGGAAAAACATAAAACGGTTTTCCATTCTTCTTGTATTTATTACCAATTTCTATAAACCTTTCCCATGTAATAAAATTATCGAGTTCTTTTTTGATGTTATAATAATTTGGTAGCGTTTTTAATTCATCAATATTATAGTACATAACACTTATATCTAGGTAGAGTGGTACCGCAACTAATTGATCATTGTAATAACAAGATTTAATTACAGAATGCAAATAAAGATCTCTTTTATTGGTTGGATAATAACTGCCAAGCGGTTCAACAAATTTTGCAAATCTCGGCGTCCATATTTGATCTACTGAAAAAATATCGATTCGGTCACTTTTGCTTCTTAAATATCTAATTAATAATTCTTTACGTTCATTAGTGCTGAATTTTTCAAATGGAAGGTTAATTGGAATTACCTTTATGTGTCCTTTATTCAATTCATTAAATCTTTCGATAACTATTTTATGTCCGGGTGATATATTATCAACAAAATAAATTTTCTTTTCAGAATCCGCCGGAGGCAAAAAGTTTACACCAGTAAAAAACAAAAGTATAAATGCAATTATTGTAATCGTAGTTATTATAATTAAGGAAATATAAAATTTGTTTATATATTCTCTTAGAGGTTTCATATTTAGGGTAAACTTTTCTTGAATTCTTCCAAATATAAATTATACCATGATGAAAATGGTTGAGAATATGGAACTGCCAATAACTGACCGCCAAACCCAAATCTTTTCAGCACAATTATATTTACATCAGTAAGTTTCAATTTATTTAATAATTCATAATCTATTTTAAGATTTGATTCCAATGCCAGTCGAGATGTTAAAGTATCCAACTCTTCCATCATTTTTTTAGATCTTATAATATTTTTCACTTCACTCTTGGCATCTTCAAATACTGCAAATTTTTTAGTCGCTCCATTTTTTTTGTCAATTAGCTGTATTAGTGAATAACCTTCAGAGGTTTTTATTGGACCATAAATTTGATTCATTTCCATTTGTGATGCAATCTTTCCGATTTCACCTCTTTGGGTAACTGGAAAAAAATCTGAGACTACTTTGCTTGCATTGATAATTCTATTCTCAAATTTTTTTGCTAAAGCTACAAGATTAGTTTCGTTAATGATGTTCTCTAATATTTCACTAATAGTATCTAAATTGTTAGTGGTGAGTTCTGCAATTTTAATTGAATCAGGTAAATGAACAACTCTATTTTCTTTATTATAAAAATGTAAGGCTTCTTCGTCAGTGGCTGATTTACTTAAATAAATTTTATTCATCAACCGCTGTGATAAATAGTATTCATTCCAAATTTTTAATTCATTTTGCACACTTGGTAATTTATCGTATCCTCTTTTCAAAGCTTCTCTGATCAACAATTCATTTTTAATGTAATTGAAAACTGTTGTGCTTAGAATTTTTTGTATATATGAAAAATCAACTTGATTAAAATTAATTCCCGAGAACATTAAATAATTTAAAAATTGTTTTACTGAAATGGGATTTTCTGGAAATTTGATGAAAGTTTTAGAATGCTCGTTTCTCATTAATTTAGTTATTTCCTTTAGCTCTACCTCGCCAAGCTGAAAATTTACTTTCGCAGTTTTTGAAAATTGTTTTTCATTCTCGTTTAAATAATTAAAAAACTGGTTCACTAATTGTTCAAAAAGTTCTTTGTCAGTGCTTACTGTAATTCCTTGGAAAAAATCTTTATAAAATTTTTCATATAACTCATCTTCAATCCTATTAGAAATTATTCTTTTCACTTTTGTTTCTTCATCTAAACTAATACCACCTTTTGTTTCAATTGATGAAACTTTAAAAATATACCATCCTTCTTTCATCTTAATTGGTTTTGAAAAAAGACCGGGTAATAAATTATAAACTTGATTTTCAACTAAAGGATGCATCTCTCCAAAAGTTACTTTTTTAATGCTGTCTTGTTCAGCATATTCATCTCGCGTAACTAATAGAGAATCAAAATTGACTTTGTTATTAAGAAGTGTGTAGAGAGAATCAATTTCATTTATATCTTGTGCAAATAGAAATTTCAATGAAAATATTTTTTTTATTCTTTCTTGACCAATCTTAAATAATGAATCAGAAAAAGTAATTTTATTTTTTATTTCAATTTGGTAAAGTGCGTCACGTAAAAAAATACCTTTTAGATAATTTATTAAGCTTGCTAAATCTTCATCTCTATTCAATCCAAGCTTTGATGCCTCTTGCGCTAATAGTTTTTCTGCTATTATTGTAAGGAGAAATTCTCTTTTAGGATCGATTAAATTTGATATTTTATTTTGCGGATGAGGAGTGAACTCATACCTACGTGTGAATTCTTCAGAAGAGATAGTTATACTTCCAGTTGTTGCAAGATTCTCATTTTTATTTTGAGCGTATAAATTGAATGCTGTTATAAAATTAATAAAACAGCAAAAAATGAAAAATCCTAAGCATTTTTTGTAATCATTCAACATTGTATCCAATTGTATTAAACATATAAATCCTTAGAATTATTTTTTTAAAATTATTTCTTTGGAAGAAAATAAAAATTATTAATCAATTCAAAATGTTTTAAGATTTCTCATCAGTCAACCGACGGATTGAAATGATACGTTATTTAAGTAAAACCATTTTACCAATTTGTTTTTGAGAATTACTTTGAACTAAATAAAAATAAGTTCCTGATGAAACCAGCTGATTGTAATTATCTGTTCCATCCCAAATAACATAATGGTTACCTCTATCAAATTCTTTGTCAATTAATTTCCGTACTAATTGTCCAAGTGAATTGTAAATAACTATTCCTACATTTTGGTTATTATGAATCGAAAATTTTATTGTTGTTGACGAATTAAATGGATTTGGGAAATTACCATATAAGCTGAAATCACTAATCGCAGACAGTTCTTCACTGACATCAGTTGGATCTGGAAAGAATGGAATTTTTGATAGACCTGATTTAACATCAGGATCCTTCATAAAATATTTCCATAATAATTCTGACCTATAATTTTCTATCATACATATTATTGGTCCTTGATCAATAGCTAAATATCCATCACTAAACCATTCGCCAGGAACACCAGAGCGAGAGTAAGTTAAATTAAAGGCATCTTTAAATCCAAAATCACCCCAAAGTTTTGCACCATAATTTCTGTAAAAATGTTTTAATGCCGATAGAGATTCTTGAGGTGAGTAAGGCATTGATGAAAGCGCAGCAGTTGGGGCAATTGTTCCATTATCATTCAACAATGGTTCATGGGCAGTATATCCAATTCCGGGAATACTGTAACTTGCTGTTAAACCCCAACAATTTTGTCCGTATCCAATCATATTTTTAGGATTAGCAATGCAATACTCTCTATTTACCAAAGATTGATTTTTATTCTGATTAAAATAATTTGCATACAGATCTCTTATTCCTCGAGGATCAAATCCTAAGAATGAATAATGAGTAAAAAACAGAGGACCGCCCATGCTGTTATTTTTGCCAAGAAATAAATCGTATCCGTATCTTGGCTGACCAGTATATTTTATATTACCATTATCCGCCCATCCGCTTCTGTATGCAGATGGAAATATTGAATGCGTTGGTGATGAGACTGCAAGTATATAAGCAATTAATGTTTCGTTCCATCCATGAAAAATAAAAGTATCACTAAAATTAAATCCCTTAGTTGGAGACCAATTCCAATAAAGACCTGAAGAGCCATTACGATAAAAATCCCAATCTACATTTTGCCAAATTTGTGTAATGCTGTTTCTAATAAATTCTTCTTGTGCAATTTGTTTATCGAAATACTGCCTCGCTGTCAATAAACCTTGAATTAAAAAAGCAGTTTCAACAAGATCGCCGCCATCTTGAACTCCGAATTTTACGACCTTGCCGGTATTACCATTTAACCAGTGCGGAAAAGCACCATGAAATTTTTCCGCAGTGTTTGTTAAAAAATTTAAAATTTTTATGAATCTTAAAATTCCTTGATCACGTGTAATGAATCCTCTTTCAATACCAACAAGAATTGCCATTAAACCAAAACCGCTTCCTCCAATTGTATTTGTTAAATCTTTTCCTCCATCCCATCTCTCTCGCGCTAATCCAGAATTCGGATCGCCATAGTCCCAAAAATATCTGAATGTTGCTCTTTGTGTCATTTCTAAAAATTCATTATCAGACATTAAATGTGTTAATGTTGTTACTTCATTACTCAATGGTGATTCATTATTCAAAAAATCGAATGCACTTATTTTATATTTGACAGAAATACTCGTAGTGCCAAGCCATTCCCAATAAAAATTTCTGTCTTTTGAAAGTGTGCTAATTAAGACAAATTGATTTCCGATCCATTTATAAATTTTGTATCCGGCAAGATCACTTTCGCTATTTGGCTGCCAAGTTAAATCTATGTGGGATTCATAAGAATATGATGTAAATCCTAACGGTGTTATTGGCGGAGTTGTATCAGTCTGTGCATATAAAAAATCTTGCGCTAAGAAAAAAAATAAAACTGCTAACTTAATTTGATTAATCAGTGTCCTAATTTTTTTCATACTCAAATCCAAGTTTATCTAATCCGCTAATAATAATTGGGTCTTTCATAAAATATTTCCAAATAAAACCATTTAAATAATTTTCTATCATTATTATAATCGGTCCTTGATCTAATCCAAGATAATCATTATTAATCCAGTTTAATGTAGGGTTAAATGAATCGAAAAAGCCATACTTACCCCAGAGACCATTGCTACCATATTTTTTGTAAAAGTTTAGAAGGGTTGGAATACAAATTTCTGGTGCAAATGGAATTGAACCGCCGGCAGCTGTTGGTGTAATTGTTCCATCATCAAGTTCGGTAGAATCTAAACCCGATGTACCGCGAGCACCATAACCAAAAAATATTTTATCAGCGTAATTATATTTTGACTCTGGTCCATCGCAAGCACTTAATCCCCAGGTTAGAGAATCATAACCAATCCATTTTTTAGGATTTACAATTGCATATTCTCTATTTACATAAGCAGCGCGTTTCGAATTTTCGAAATAGTCTATTCCTTTCTTCTTCATATATTTATCTGTTAATCCCTTTGGATTCAACCACAAAAAGGAATATTGATGCCCAAACAGAGGCGGAAATACAACATGTCCAAATTCTTTTTTATATGGTTCTCTCCAAGTATAAGTGTTTAACCAAGACTCATATGCTTTTTCGTAATTTGGATAACCAGAACCGGCAGCAAGAACATATAAAAAGAGAGCTTCAGTGTAACCGAACCATCCAGTGCTCATAATTCCTTGTTCATTCCAACCCATTGATATTTGATAAGGATATTCTGAAGATTCTGGTAACTGCCAGAAAGACCATTCCGCTCTTTCAAGAATTTTTGTTGACAGATCCCTAATTCTTTTTTCAGAGTGACTATCACCAGAATAATATTGCCTTGCAAAAATCAATCCGCAGAATAGTAATCCGCTGTCAATTGAAGAGAGCTCACAATTCCAAAACCTCTTGCCAGTCTTCATATTAAGGAAATGATAGTAGAATCCTTTGTAACCAGTTGCTAATTTTTCATTGCTTTGTTCAGAATTCCAAAAAAATTCTAATGACTTGAGAGAAAGTTCGGCAGCTTTTTCGCGAGTTATCCAGCCTTTTTCAGTTCCAATAGCCCAAATTGGAAATGAAAAACCAACTACTGCAATTGATGAAGGAGAAGTAGAAGTATTTCTATCTTTTATTAATCCATTTTCTAAATTAACTTCATTTAGAAAGTAAAGAAATGTTTTGTATTGAAGTGTATCGAGAAAATTTTTTTCCTCTAATGATAGTTGAAAGTGCTCTTGTAAAATTTCTTCGTTCTTACTACAACTATAAATCGAGCTGATAAAGATTAATAATAGAGTTAATAAAAATATTTTTTGAGGATTATAATTTTGAATCATTTTTTACCGAAATTTATTATGATAACTATTTCTTAATATAAATTTACTCTTTAAATAAATAAATTTCATAACGGCTAAAAATTTTTGTCGATAATTAAGTTAATACAGCAAAACAGATTATAAAAAATCATCATATAAAAATTTTTTACAATGTATTAATCCTAATTTTGTTTTACTTTTATTTTTATAATATAGAATCATATTGAATTTATAGAGCCTCCTATGAAAAATAGAAATACTTCACACATTATATTTATTATTCTACTTACAATTATTTGCAATCATCAAACCTTTTCACAAACTGTTGAAGCAAGAATTAATCAATTAATTTCTCAAATGACAATAGAAGAAAAGGTTTCGCAGCTCTACAAAGCTGGTGCAATGCATACTGCAGATAATACACGTTTAAAGATACCCGGTTTTGTTATGGCTGATGGACCGCATGGAGTTCGAGATGGATTAGCAACTTCATTTCCAGTTGGAATTGGCATGGCAGCAACTTTTGATGTTGAGTTAGCAGAACAAGTTGGTGTGGCACTTGGTAAAGAATTTAGGGGAAAGGGAAAACATCAAGCGCTTGGACCAGCCATGGATATGACTCGTGATCCACGAAACGGAAGAACTCCAGAAAGCGGTGGCGAGGATCCCTACCTCAACGCTTTAATTAATTCATCTGTAATAAAAGGAATGCAGTCTGCTGGTATCATCGCTACTGCCAAACATTACAATGGCAAACATCAACAAATCAATCGCAATAGCAACGATTACAAAATTTCCCAAAGAAATCTATTAGAGCATTATGGATTAAATTTTAGAACCTCTGTTCAGGAAGCTGGCGCAATGTCTATTATGAGCGCATATAATAGAGTTAATGGAGATCAAGCAGCAGAGAGCAGTAACTTACTTTCAACCATACTCAGAAAAAAATGGGGATTCCCATTTTATGTTGTATCAGATTGGGGTGCTGTTCACACTTCAGAAAAAGCTATTAAAGCTGGAACAGATATTTGTATGGGATCAGACAACTATGAAAATGATTTGCTCAATTTAGTAAACACTGGGAAGGTAACAGTAGGTGTAATTGATGAAGCAGTGCGTCGTGTTCTTCGCACAAAAATTATGACTGGGATGTTAGATTACTTGCCGTTGGGAAATCCTTCAGATGTTAATAGCCCGGCTCATCAAGCATTATGTCTTGAAGCTGGTAAAAAAAGTATCGTGTTGTTAAAGAACCAAAATAATATTCTTCCGCTAAACAAAAATTCTATTAACAAAATAGCTGTGTTAGGTCCGAATGCTGCAATAATGCAGACAGATGGCAGCGGAAGCAGTTGGGTTACTCCGTTTTATACTGTCACTCCAAAACAAGGGATTGAAAATTATGTTGGTCCTCAAAAAGTTCTTTATGCAAAAGGAGTTGAAATTTCCGGCGGATATGCAAGTGATCTTGGAACGGCAATGCAATACGTAACTCAAGCAGATGTAGTAATTTATTTTGGCGGATTGGATCCTTCGCAAGAAGGAGAAGGTTTTGATAGAACAAATGGTTCTATTGAATTACCGGGAAGACAAAAAGAATTTATTAATCTGTTAACTCAATATCACCAAAAAGTTATTGTTGTTTTAATTAGCGGAGGAATTTGTGGTGTTAATTCATTTATAAATGACATTGAAGGTTTAATTCATGGTTTTTATCCCGGGCAAGAAGGTGGTAATGCAATCGCACAAGTTTTGTTCGGTGATTACAATCCAGCCGGTAGACTGCCGGTTACAATTCCAAAAAACGATTCACAATTGCCAACTGAAATAACAGATTTTAATTTTGATAACGATTATGGGTGCGGTTATAGATGGTTTGATGAAAAAGGATTGGTTCCAGAATTTCCATTTGGATTTGGGTTGAGTTATACAACCTTTTCATACAGCAACATCAAAGTGAATACTAATCACACACACATGGGGAATATTGTAGAAGTAAGTGTTGATGTGAAAAATACCGGCACTCGATCTGGTGAAGAAGTCGTTCAATTATACTTAACTGAAAATCCATCTTATATTACTAAACCAAAAAAAGAGTTAAAAGGATTTAAGAGAGTTTTTCTTGATGTTAACGAAACAAAGACAGTTACATTTCAAATTACACCAAATGAACTTTATCATTTCAGTCAAAGCAGTAATAGTTATGAAATTGATCCGGGTTTATATTCGGCACAGATTGGCGGATCTTCAGATAATCTTCCAGTAAAAATAAATTTTGAAATTAGAGCTCAAGTTCCAACACCAGATCTTCAAATAGGAAATGTTTATATCGTTCCTCCGTATCCACTACCTGGACAAAAAATTACATTTTACGCAACAGTATTAAATCGCGGCGTTGGTCCATCACCAGTTAGTTTCCTCGAAGTTTTATTCAAGGTTAATGGCCAACCTATAACTCGCTCCGTTGAATTAACAGACTCTATTCCGAAATGCGGAATGGTTTTTATTTCAGGAAATGCAGATATCGATGGAAAAAATTATTGGTTAGCCGAATCAGTTGGTTCTTTTACTGTCGAAGCAATTGTAGATGATATAAAATCGATCCCGGAGACAATTGAAACGAACAACAGCAAAACCAAAACTTTTAAAGTCTATGAAGCTCCTCCGTTCAATCTTGCTTTAAATAAAAGTGTAACAACATCTTCTGTTGAAAATTCTTCATTGCAAGGAGCTTATGCGGTAGATGGTAATTATGGTTCGCGTTGGTCTTCTCAATTCTCCGATCCACAATGGATTAAAATTGATTTTGGTGCACAAATAGAATTTAACCAAATAAGAATTTATTGGGAAACTGCTTACGCAAAAGACTATAAAATAGAATTCTCAAATGATAACTCTGCTTGGACAACTATTGTAAACAGAACAGATGGAAATGGCGGTGTTGAAAAATTTGATGTAACTGTTAATGCAAGATATTTAAGAATTCTTGGTACTAAACGAGCAACCGAGTGGGGTTATTCAATTTACGAAATTGAAGTATTTAAAGTAATCGGTACAAGTTCCGCTGAAGAATCCTATAATGAACTTCCATTTGAATTCACATTAAGCAATAATTACCCAAATCCATTTAATCCGACAACTAAAATAAAGTATACACTGCCAAAATCTTCCAATACAAAATTCGAAATTTTTAATTCTATTGGAGAACTTGTGAATACTTTGGTGAATGAATATCAAAATGCCGGCAATTATGAAATTATTTGGGATGGTAAGGATGAATCAAACATGTCTGTTTCAAGTGGAGTTTATTTCTACAGAATGAATGCAGAAGGTTTTACATTAGTTAAGAAAATGGTTTTATTAAAATAATTTTTATTTAAGAAGAATCATCTTACGGGTTTTAGACTGCCCGCCGACTTTTAACATATAGTAATAAATTCCGCTTGATAATTCACCATTCTCAATTCTCCATTCGCAATTATATGTTCCTGGCTTTTTTTCTTCATTTACTAATGTTGCAACTTCCTTTCCTAGCATATCATATATTTTTAGCGTAACCCATATATTTTTATTTCGATTCCGATTTTGTTCGGGAGAGAAATCTTTAAGATTCCTCATCTGATCAATCAGATTCGGAATGACAAATTGAATTGTTGTCGTAGGATTGAACGGATTGGGATAGTTCTGTTCTAATTTAAAAGTTGATGGTTTAATTATTTCTTCTTCTATGTCAGTAGAAACTAAATCAAACTTCACATAATTCAAATTAAATCCTCCGAAGAAAAAAGTAAGTGAGAAAGTATGAGTCCCTTTTGTTAGGGAAATATTGTTTACAGAAATACTTTTCCATGAAGTCCATCCGCCAGTGTTTGGAACATCAATTAAATCCCCAAGATTTTGACCATCCCATCTCATTAAAATTTTTCCATTACTTGCATTTGCTGCATAACGGAAAGTTAAATTATAAATTCCCGACTGCTGAACATTTACTGTGTAGTTAAGAAATTCTCCAGTGTTAATCCAGCCAACATTATATCCATTAGTTTGAATATCATAACATCTTTCAATATCTACTCCATCATTTCTATAATGACCACCAGTATTCCAGCTTCCATTATTTCCAGTGTTCTGATAATCATTGTCTTTATATGCAAATCCATTTTGTCCATAATCATAATCTGTCGCATAAATTGTTCCTGGAATGAAATTACTACTGAATGGTAAAGTCTCAGTAGTTTTCACTTGACGAAACATGGCATCAATTACACCATCGTTAATTTTGCAATTGTTAATGTTTAGACTTTGCGCAAATTTTGTTAAAGCATTTACTGCATAATCGACCGATGGTTTAGAAGCTTGTCCGTTCCAATATTTTAAAAGATTATCATACTCTATTGGTTTATATACGTACATCAAACTGTTATTTCCTTCAAGTTTTTTTAATGTCCACCATGCCCAACCGATATTGTTGTTTTCCATTAATTTAATTACATCGGTAAACCACTGATTTGAATTTTCACCAGACTCGCCAAGCCATAGTGGGCAATTTGTATTATTCCTTAAACTGATAAGATAATTAATTGAACCGATATCAGTGCTATTCCAATATTTATGAAAGCTATAAACCAGGTTGTTATTCCACGGAGGAGTTAAATTGTTAAAATCAGTTGCGTACCAATTCCCTTCAATAAAAATTATATGATTCTTGTCTACTTGTCGAATTGCATTAGTAATACTTATATAAAGATCTCGCAAAGGTTGATTATTACCGGAAGGAAAATTATAAGCTGTTTCATTAATTAAATCATAGCCGCCAATCCATACTTTATTTGAATAACGTGCAGCAATTGTTTGCCATAGATGAATAGTTCTTTGCTGCGCAACCGGATCTTCCCAGAGCGGTAGAAAAGCCGGATTATAATCCGCAATGTTATCTTTACTTTGGCCTCCAGGTGCAGCATGTAAATCAAGAATCAAGTACAATTTATTTTCTTCGCACCAAGAAAGAAGACTATCTATAATTGCAAATCCTTCTTCTAAATATTGAAATGGTTTATCTTGCGGTGTAAGAAGATTGAAATGCATTGGCAATCGGATTGAATTAAAACCCCACTCTTTTATTTTTTGAATATCTTTTCGAGTTACAAAATTTTCTCTATAAAGTTTGAAGAACTCGTTTGTTTTTTCAACCCCAATTAGTTGTTCAATCTTTTCTCTGAACTGCCAAGCTGCATTAGCAAATGAAGAAGTCTGAATCATATATCCTTCAGGAACGAGCCACCCGCCTAATCCAATTCCACGGAGTAATATTTCCTGACCATTTATATCAATTATGTTTTTTCCAGAAGTTTTTAGAAAATTTTGAGATGATATATCAGTAGTTATAAAACAAGTAATTATAATAAACAGAATGGAGGTTATTAAATTTCTCATAAACAATAAAATTTTTTAAGGTTTGTATTTAGAATCCAGTATCTATAATTAAAAATTGACACATCATTTTTTAGTTGTTCTATTTATATTAATTTCAATCCTTCCGCAAACAATTTATTATTTATCATTCAGATTAACAAACCTTTCAATGAAATATTAAAAATGTTTAACAGAATAATTACTGTACTCAATCCTAATCTTATACAAGTCATTCCTTCTATTATTATCCAACATTCAACCGATAAATTGGAATACTAACAAGATTTTCTTCCTTGGAGTCAATTGCAATCGAGTTTATTTCTTTCATTGCAAGTTTTAACACTCCGAGCGAGCGTTGACTAAGCAAATCAATTTTAATTAAACCCAAATCTTCAATCGGGTACATATCCGGCTGCGTTATCACTAAACCTAATCCTTTGTTCTTTGCAAACTCAAGTGCGGTGTAATCCGTAATTTTTGTTCTTGTTATTACAATTCCGCTTGGATGAATTGATAAATGTCTTGGAAATCCGGATAACTTTGCTGCAATGTTTACAACAGTTTTCCAAGGTTCTTGTTGAAAGTTGAACGAGCGTGTTTCCGGAAATTTATCCGATATATTCGGAAGGTTTTGCGCCGAAGTCCATGGAATAAATTTACTATACTTTGAAATTTCAGATTCAGAAATTCCGAATACTTTTGCTACTTCTCTGAATGCAGAGCGGGCGCGAAAAGTTACTGTTGTTGAAATCATTGCAACTTTATCATAACCGTACTTTTCAAAAACATATTTAATAACCGAATCCCGCTCCTTCCAAGAAAAATCCAAATCAACATCCGGCGGAGAAGTTCTGCCGCGGTTCAAGAATCTTTCGAAGTAGAGGTTATGCAAAATCGGATCAACTTCTGTAAAACCGAGGCAGTACGAGACCAGACTGTTTGCTGCCGAACCTCTGCCAATATGCATAATGCCTCGCGCTTTCGCTTCGCGAATTATATCCCAAACCACAAGAAAATAATCGCTGTAACCAAGCTCTTCAATTACTTCCAATTCATACTGAAGCCGTTTGATTGCATGGTCTGTTATCGGCTGATATCGGAATGACAGCCCTTCAAAAGAAATTTTCCATAGGAAAGAAAATGCACTCTCTCCTTTTGGAAGAGGATAGAGCGGAAATTTATATTCGCCCAATTTCAAATCAACAGAACACGCTTGAGCAATTTTATCTGCGTTCCAAACTGCCTCTGGTAAACCTTTCCAAACTTTTGATAGCTCTTCCGGTGTTTTTAAAAAAAATTCTTCGTCAACAATTGAATCGGCATCAAGATTATCAAGTGTTGTATTAGTTCTAATTGCACTAACAACTTTGTTGAGCACAAAATCATCCGCCATTAAAAAATATGCCGGATGAAGAGCAACAACTTGAAGCTGTTTCTCTTTAGCATATTGATAAAGGGCACGCATTTTAACTTTCGATTTTTCAGTAGCATACAATCCAACAAAAAGATTTTTTCTTAAGAGCGGATCAATTTTAATATTTTCTAAAAGTTCAAGTGAAGAAGTGATCACAAAAAGATTTTCGAGCGGTTCGTCGAATAAACGAACGAGTGAAAAATCTTCTTTCAGTTTTCGCGAAGTAATTATTCTGCAGAGATGCGAATAACCTTCATTATTTTTGGCAATAAATAAAGCGTAAATATCCCGCTTTAAATCAGCAAGGCAAGCTTTTTGTTTTGGCTCATTAATAAAAGCGCCGAGTATCGGCTTTACATTCTGTTCTTCGCAGATTTTTGCAAATTGAATAAGCCCATACATTCCGTTTGTATCTGTTAATGCTGCGTAATTGCTTCCGGATTTTTTTGCGAATGAAACAAGTTCTTCAATTCTTATTGTTCCTTCCAGCAGCGAGTAATTAGAATGTGCATGCAAAGTAAACATATCAACCGCTTCCTAACTTGCCTATCTTAATTGAACTAAAGCCGTACTTATCGCGTATTTTCATCACAGCACGCAGCATTTTCTTGCGGAGTATTTCCCTATCTTCAAACAAAAATTCTTGTTCAAAAAAATGATTGAGATTACTCAAGTGAATTCCAATAAGTCTTATACTTACTCTTCTGGTATATGAACGGCGGAAAAGATCAATGGCAGTTTGATAAATAACTTTGTCATCGTCAGTAGGGCGCTCAAGAGTTTTTGCGCGTGTGAGAGTAATAAAATCGGAATACCGAAGTTTTATTGATACAGTAGAAGTCTGCCAGTTTTCATTTCTGAGCAGCTGCCCTATTTTGCTGGCAAGATTAAAAAGATGTTCTTCAATTTTAGGTTTGCTTACAATATCTTCGCTAAAAGTAGTTTCTTTTGAAATGCTTTTTCTTTCATGTTCAAGCGTAAAAAGATCATTGCCGCTGCCGTTTGCTTTTTCCCAAAGATCAGTTCCAAATTTTCCTAACAAAGTTGAAAGATAATCTGGCGAAGAATTTGCCAGATCGCCAATAGTTCTAAAACCGCGCGCACGTAAAACTGGAAAAGTTTTTTTTCCCACGCCGGGAATTCTTTCAACCGGAAGCGGTGCAAGAAATTCTTTTTCTTTTCCGTGAGGAACAAAAGTAATTCCCTGAGGCTTCTTAAAATCGGAAGCTATCTTTGCAATGTTTTTATTCGAGCCGATGCCAATCGAACACGGAAGAGAAAGTTTTTGTTTTATTTCTTGCTGTAAAGTTTTTGCAAAACTTTCCGGATGACCATAAATTTTTTCGCAGCCAGTGTAATCAATATAAAACTCATCAATAGATGTCTGCTGAACTACCGGTAATTTTTTTTCGAGAAGATTCCTTACCTCACGCGAAAGCCTACCATACTCTTTATGATGACCATGCAGATAAACTCCATGCGGACAGAGTCTGAACGCATTTCTTATCGGCATTGCGGAATGAAGCCCGAATTTTCTTGCTTCATAACTGCACGCAGCCACTACTCCTCTGCCGTGCGGATCGCCGCCCACTATAACCGGCTTCCCTTCCAATGACGGGTCTAATATTCTTTCAACTGAGACAAAGAAAGCATCCATATCCAAATGGAAGATGGTTTTCATAAAAAAACCCAATTTTGAGCGAATTTTGCTATTGTTTATTTCCTTGGAATCATTTAAAATAGTGTCCAGATGTTTACTATTCTAATATGATGAAAGAACCTGAAATAAGCAAGTCGGTAATTTTGGATATGGCAAGCTACAGCTTGCCCGATAGCCCAAGACTAAACAAAATCTACGATGCAGTTCCTCATAAAATAAAAGGGACTGGCTTCGACATATTCGATTATCAAAAAATATTTGAAGACGAAGTCACATCAAAATTAATACGCGAAGGAAGAACGATTGGCTGTTTTTACATTGAAAGCCCTGGGATGCGCTCGCTTCTCACACGCACGGACTGCCACACATTCGAGATGCTTACAGCAGTTTCATCTGTGATAAGACCCGGAGTTGCCGAAAGCGGAATGATGAAAGAATTTATTGAACGGCACAAAGACCCAAAGCGGAGAAAATATTTAATTCCAGAAATGGAAAAATATCTTGGCGAAACATACGGCGTGATGGTTTATCAGGAAGATGTAATTAAAGTTGCTCATCATATTGTTGGATTATCTTTAGAAGAAGCTGACCTTTTAAGGCGTGCTATGAGCGGCAAGATGCGTTCGCACAAAGCAATGCAGTTAATTGAAAATAAATTTTTCTCATGCTGCAAAGAGAAAGGTTACTCCGATTACGTATCGCAAAAACTTTGGAAACAGATCGAAAGTTTTGCCGGTTACGCATTCTGCAAAGCACACAGTGCTTCTTTTGCTTTGCTCTCTTTTCAAGTTGCATATCTCAAAGCACATTACCCGGCTCAGTTTATGGCGGCTGTGCTTACAAACCAAGGCGGATATTATTCCGCAGCAGTTTATGTTTCTGAATCGCAAAGGCTCGGCCTGAAAATTCACCTTCCATCAATCAACGAAAGTTTTTACGAATACAAAGGAAGCGGAAAAGAATTGCGGATCGGTTTGATGGCAATAAAAAATTTGGAGATAGATTCTATCGGCAAAATAATTAAAGAGAGAGAAGCAAATGGAAAGTATGTATCGCTTGCAGATTTTTTGGTTAGAACAAAATTAGGCTACGAACGAACTGAAAGCTTGATAAAGTGCGGCGCAATGGATTGTTTAAATCAAACGCGCCCAACCTTGCTGAGACTGCTTGATGTCTATTTCAATCATAGAAAACTTCTTGACGAAAGTGCAAATGATCTTTTCGGCAACGAATCGATAAAATTAGAAATAGAAGTCGTTACGGAAAAAGAATTCGGCATTGATGAAAAATGCTTGTGCGAATACGAAACTTTCGGTTATATGATTTCACAGCATCCTCTCCAGTTTTTTGCCAATCAAATTAACTCGGCAGAAGTAACTAATTCTGCTGACCTTGCAAAGCATCACAACAAACATATAAAAATGGTTGGCTGGTATATGGCGTCAAAGCGGATAAAAACAAGCAAAGGCGACATAATGAAATTTCTTTCGCTCGAAGATTTGAGCGGAACATTCGAGGCAGTAATTTTTCCGGAGGCATATAAAAAATTTGCCGAACTTACTTTATCTATGGGTCCGTATTTGATTGAGGGGAAAGCTGACGCCCTCAGCGGCAACAATATTATAGTTGAAAAATTAACTGTCCTTACATCTGCAGAAGCACAATCAATCACTCAAAAGGACAGAACTTCAACTGACTTTTTCGGCGATGTTGAAAAAGAAGCAAACGAAGATGAAATTTATTTGGTCAGCTCGCTCGATAAAGAGAAATTAGTTCAAGCTTATCTTTGATAAACGCGTAAAAGTTTTGAGCGTTGTTTCGGGAATGTTCAATTTAATTCTTTCATTAAGAAGGTGAAGAAGCTCAAACGCATTTGCAACTGCACTTCCTTTTGGGTGATTGTTCAAAATAACAAAAACTTTTTTCACCTTGTCTAATACTTCTCTTATCGTTCGTTCAATTTCTAAAAGTTCTCCGGGTGAGTAAAGGTAATCATATCTTTCGCTCTGCTGCTCATAGGTTTGTTCTTTGCCAAAGTTCGAAATAGATTTTTTCCAGGCTTTCTCATTTCTTCCATGAAGCCGAATGTATAAATTATCTCCCGATAGAATTGGTTTAAATTCAACAGCTTCCCCGATAATTGGCTGGTCAATTGTACAAATTGAGCTTTTATTTTTTTTGACAAAATTTATAAACCGCTCAATAAACCAAGATTTGTGCCTCACCTCAATAAACTTTTCGTATTCGGAAAAAATGTCAACTAATTCTTTTACGTGAGTTGCAGTTTCTTTGGTTAGAACAAATGAATACGGAAATTGAATAAGCAATCCGCCAAGTCGGTTTGCATTTTGAAGTTTATCAAGGTTAGATTTTACCGCATGAATCTGTTCACTGCTAAATTTTCTTCTGTGAGTAAAATCTTGATGAAGTTTAATGTTGAATAAAAAATCCTCTTTTGGTTCAACTTTGCTTAACCAGCCGTCAACTATTTTCGGATTTATGTATGTGTAGTAGCTTGCATTTACTTCTACTGTGTTGAAATATTGTGAATAAGATTCCAGCCAGTCATAACTTTTAGATTGCCCTTTTAAATAAAAACTATCAATCCAATCTTTATACGACCAGCCAGCGGTTCCTACATATAGTTTTTTCATTACTGCATGAACTTTGATATTTATTTATTGTTATATTAAAAACAGATTTGCAAAAAAGAAAGGGCTTAATATGTGCGGTCGGTTTGAAAGTAAAAAAATTGATAAAGCCGTAATTGAAATGCTGAAAAAGAAAAAGCTAAAAGTGGAAATTGATAAAGAGGTCGAAAAGAGAATAGAAGAAGATATCCGCCCGACACAAAAGATATTAAGCATTACTTTAAATAAAGAGACTTATTTTCTATCAAATGTAAATTGGGGAATTAAGTTTAGTGAAAACTCACCACTTATTTTTAATTCGCGTATAGAAACTATTAAAGAAAAAAAGTATTGGAACACTCTATTTTCCCGAAACAAGTGTATAGTTCCTATGACTGGCTTTTATGAATGGAAAAAGGAAGGTGAAAAAAAAGTTAAGTACAGAATATTTCTGCCCGATGAAGATATCTTTTTTGTTCCGGCAATTTATCACCAAGATAAAGCCAAGAATATTTTCACTTCATTAATAACAACCGTTCCAAATAAATTTATTAAAGCGATTCACCATAGAATGCCAATAATCTTCAATTTAGATAATGCAGTTGGATTTTTAAATGATGATGTAGAGACAAATCTGAATAGGTGCGTTCCTTACAGCGACTCTAAAAAAATGGATTTTGAATTAGCGGTAAATTAAATGGGACTTATCGTCCCTTCCAAATAATTAAATGCACCTCTTTTTTTATTTATTCTTAGCATTGCAGTGCCAGAATTAAATCAATAAATTATATTCGTAATCGGAATATTTCTGTAATTTACCCGGAAAGTTCTTGTCAATTATTAATCAATACAAAACATCATTAAAAGTAATTGAAGCCGAAGAAATAGTTGATTTGCTTTTCTTCAGACCGCTTGCATTTTTATTTGTAAAATCTGTGTATAGAACTAAGATTTCTCCAAATCAAATTACAATGCTTTCCTTGTTTTGTGGAATTGGTGCTGGCGTCTCTATAGCAATAGCAACTTCGGAATCAATATTCATCGCTTTCATTTTATTAATCTTCTGGACAGTTCTTGATTGCGCGGATGGTCAGCTGGCTAGACTTAAAAAAAACGGAACTCCGTTTGGAAGACTTCTCGATGGAATTGCGGACTATACTTCCTACCTTTTCATTATGATTGGCATCAGTATTTGGGGAAGTACCAATTGGAATAGTGCTATCGTATGGTGGATTATTGTAATTGGTGCATCTCTGTTGTATGCATGGCAAGAAGTTCTAGTTGATTTTTACAGAAGTGAGTACATTGCTAATGCATTGGGAAAATCTAAATTTGTTGAATCTGAGCTTGAGGAATTTAAAGCTGAGTATGAAATCTATAAAAAAATGGATGGTCAAAAATTAAAGAAACTTATCTTATCCGTCTATATTAAATATTCAAGTGTACAATACAGTAATAAACGCGCGTTGGAAACTAAATTAATTTCTCCAAACGAATATATTAAGGCTAATAAAATTATTATTCGGTTATGGAATTTGAACGGAACATCTACTCACGCATTTGTTCTTATTATTTTAGCTTTTTTTAATAGGTTCGATATTTTTATTTGGTACACTCTTTTGTTTGGAACTGTATGGACTCTTCTATTATTATTTTTCCAAAAGAACATTGATAGAAACACAATTAAGCTTTTTGAAGCAGTTCCCACAAAAACATAATGATCAACAGCAATGATTTAATTACCTAATAGGACATATTTAATATGAAAAAAACTACTCAATTGAAAAAATTATTAACCAGTCCTGAGCTTGAATTTATTATGGAAGCACATAATGGTTTATCTGCAAAAATAGCTGAGGAAGCCGGTTTTAAAGGAATTTGGGGTAGCGGACTTTCAATAAGTGCATCGCTTGGTGTGCGTGATAATAACGAAGCAAGTTGGACTCAAATTGTAGAAGTAGTTGAATTTATGAGTGATGCCACAACAATTCCTATTTTGCTTGACGGTGATACTGGATATGGAAATTTTAATAATATGCGCCGGCTTGTAAAAAAACTTGAGCAAAGAAATATTTCTGGTGTTTGCATCGAGGATAAACTTTTTCCCAAAACAAATAGTTTTATCCGCGGAGAAAAGCAGCCACTTGCAGAGATTGAAGAATTTGCCGGTAAAATTAAAGCTGGAAAAGATTGTCAGGTTGATTCTGACTTTTGTATCGTTGCACGCGTTGAAGCTTTAATTGCTGGATGGGGGCTTTCAGAAGCATTAAAACGAGCCGAAGCGTATCGTTTAGCTGGAGCAGATGCAATACTTATGCACAGTAAAATTTCAAAGCCAGATGAAATTTTAACTTTTATGAAAGAATGGGGAAATAGATGTCCGGTGGTTATTGTTCCAACAAAATATTATTCAACCCCAACACAAGTATTTCGGGATGCCGGTATAAGCTTAATTATCTGGGCAAATCATCAATTACGCAGTGCAATTACAGCAATGAAAAAAACTGCTGAAACTATTTACAAATCACAATCCTTAATAGAAGTTGAAGACAAGGTAGCAACCTTGAATGAAATATTTAGGCTTCAGAATGATGAAGAACTTCAGCAAGCAGAAAATCTATACTTAAAAACCCAAGAGAAGCGACTTGTTAGCGGTATTATTCTCGCTGCTTCTCGCGGTGTTGAATTAGGTGATTTAACCAAAGATGTTCCGAAAGCAATGATTAATGTCAATGGAAAACCATTAGTCGCAAAAATGATAGAACTTTTTAATGAAAGAGGAATTAAAGATCTTGCAATTGTTCGTGGATATAAAAAAGAAGCATTTAATTTCCCAAATGTAAAATATTTTGATAATGATGATTACGCAACAACCGGAGAGCTTGTTTCTTTATTCAAAGCAAATGAAAAAATTCAAGATGAGTGTATTATAACTTATGGCGATATTCTATACAGAAAATTTATTTTATCATTGTTGCTTGAAGAAGATGGAGATATTGTAACTGTAATTGATGCAAATTTAGAAAGAAGATGCTGCGGCAATCATGGTGACTTTGTTAATTGCACTAAACCTTATTCAAAGAAATTTTCTGAAGAGCCAGTATTCTTAAAAAGAATTAGTTTCACAGAACTTAAAAACTCCGACCAGTTTGACGGCGAGTGGATTGGATTATTAAAAACCAATCCATCTGGTTCTGATATTTTAAGAATCACTTTAGATGAAATGTCACGTAAAGAAAATTTTAACAAGTTGAAAATGCCCGACTTACTAAATACTCTGATTGGAAAAGGGGTGCAGATAAAAGTAATTTTTATAGATGGTAACTGGCTTGATGTTGACAATGTATCTGATCTAAGCAATGTATTGGCATATCAATAATATTTATTATACAAATGCTGGAAATAACAAATGATCTTTGCAAAAGAATTCTTAGATGAATGTCTAACATATGGATTCAATTTTTTTACTGGAACTCCATGTTCATATCTCAAACCATTTATTAATTATGTAATTGATCACGATGAATTTAAATTTATAGATGCAGTAAATGAAGGGGATGCAATTGCACTCGCAGCTGGTGTAACTGTTGCCGGAGGAAGAAGCGTTGTTATGTTTCAAAACTCTGGTCTTGGTAATGCAGTTAATCCTTTGACTTCATTAACAGATACTTTCCAAATTCCTTTATTAATTATTGTTACATTAAGAGGAGAACCAGGCGGACCTCCAGACGAACCACAGCACAAATTAATGGGACAAGTATTAACAGATCTTCTTGACGCAATGCAATTGAAATGGTCATTTTTCCCAAATGAAAGTAACTTAATAAAAGAGTCTATAAAAAGAGCCAGTGATTATATGATTGAAAATAATAAGCCTTATGTTTTTATTATGAAAAAAGGTGACGTGGCGGAATACGAATTACAATCGGTAAGAACTGAAAAACCTATTCATGTTGATATCGTACATAATGATAATTTTTCCCTTCCTTATTCCGAAAGACCAACTAGAACTGATGTATTGAAAATTATTCAGGGGGCTGTTGATAAGAAATCAATTCTAATAGCAACGACCGGAAAAACCGGAAGAGAATTATTTGAATTGAATGATAAAGAAAATCAACTTTATATGGTGGGCTCAATGGGATGTGCCTTAGCATTTGGACTCGGGATTGCATATTCAAAACCAGATTTAAAAGTTTATGTGCTTGACGGCGACGGCGCTCTTTTAATGAGAACTGGCTCTATGGCAACTGTAGGCGCTTATAAACCGAATAACTTAATTCATATCCTCCTTGATAATGAATGTCATGATTCAACCGGCGGACAATACACAGTATCTAATAATGTTTCCTTTGCTGCTGTTGCAAAAGGATTTAATTATAATAACTCAATGTCTACAGACTCACTCAATATGTTTATTAAATTTATTACTTCGGATATTTTTCAAAACGGTCCAACATTTATTCATCTTAAAATCAAAAAAGGATCTCCAAAAACTTTAGGCAGACCCGGCATTAAGCCGTATCAAGTAAAGGAAAGATTACAAAAATTTATCCAACTAAACAGTAAGTTAAGTAAATGAGTAGAGTGAAAAATGCTGTAATACTTGCAGCTGGCATTGGATCGCGCTTACGATCAATCCATAATGACAAACCAAAAGGATTTTTATCACTAAATGAAAAACCAATAATTGAAGAATCGATTTCACGCTTAATTTATTCCGGCATACAGAACATTATAATTGTAACCGGTTATAAGAGAGAATTTTATGAAAGCTTGACAAAAAAGTATCCTTTTGTAAAAACAATCAACAATGATTTTTATGAATCAACTGGAAGCATGTATTCTTTATGGAAAGCAAATGAATTAATTGAGAAAGATTTTATTTTGTTGGAATCTGATCTAAATTATGAATTGAATGCATTACAAGTAATAATGAATTCCAAGGAAAAAAATTTAATCCTCCTTTCCGGGAAAACTGCTGCCGGCGATGAAGTTTATGTTGGAGTTGAGAAAAACAAAATTGTTAATATGTCTAAAAATATTTCCGAAATAAAAAATCTCGGTGGAGAGCTTGTTGGAATTTCTAAAATCTCATTTGAGCTTTATCAGAAAATGTTTGCCCATTCTGAGCTTCAATTCGAAAAAAATAAAAATTATCACTACGAAGATTGTTTAACTGATCTTGCTGCAAGTAATGAAATAAATTATAAAGTAATTGAGGACTTGGCATGGATAGAAATTGACGACGAACAACATTATAAACGAGCTGTCGAAGTAATCAATCCGTTAATAATTAAACGAGATAGTGAAATTCAATTCTCTAAAAAAGTTGAAAGAAATATTTTGCTTAATCCCGGTCCGGCAACAACAAGTGATGCTGTTAAAAAAGCATTAGTGGTGGAAGATATTTGTCCAAGAGAAAAAGAATTTGGCGATTTGGTAGAAGGAATTAGAAAAGATTTAGTAAAAGTTGTTCATGGTGAAGATACCCATGAAGCAGTGCTGTTTGCCAGTTCTGGTACTGGTGCTGTTGAAGCTTGTCTTACTTCTGTAATTCCAGAAAATAAGTATGTGCTAATTATAAATAACGGAGCTTATGGAAAACGGATGCAGCAGATCTGCGAAGGGTTTAATATAAACCAAATCAAATTTGATGTCTCGTTTGGCGATCCGATTAATTTATTACAGTTAAGATCAATAGTAGAAAAAAACAAAAACAAACTTTCGCAAATTGCTTTTGTTCATCATGAAACAACCGTTGGTATTTTAAATCCTTTGGACGAAATTTCAAAAATGGCTGAAGAGTACAACCTTGAGATAATTGTTGATGCAATGTCTTCATACGCTGGAATACCAATTGATGTAACTAAATATAAAGTACAATATTTAATTGCATCGGCAAATAAGTGTATTCAAGGAATGGCTGGAATAAGTTTTGTGATTTGTGACCGCGACTCATTAAATAAAACTGCCCTATATTCAAGAAGAAATTTTTATTTCAATCTGTTTGACAACTTTACATTTTTTACAAAGCAAAAACAGATGCAATTCACTCCGCCAGTTCAAATATTTTATGCACTTCGCCAGGCAATAAACGAATATTTTTTAGAGACTGGGGAAGGAAGATCAAAGAGATATTTTGAAATGTATGAAGTACTTAAAAAAGGGCTTCGAGAATTAGGATTTAAATTTTTAGTCGATGAGCAGCACCATGCAAAAATATTAACAGCTGTAATTGAACCAGAAAATCAAAACTATGACTTCAATGAAATGCACGATTTTCTTTATGATAGAGGTTTTACTATTTATCCCGGCAAAGGAGCAAAAGTAAATACTTTTAGAATTGCAAACATGGGAGAATTATTTACGGAAGATATTTACAACTTTATAAAAGTTTTGAAAGAATATCTGATAATTAAAAAATTGATTTGATACTTTATTATTTTAAATAAACAACTATCATTTCCTATTTTACTTTCTATCATTTCATTATTGAATTTTGCACTAGATTATCTTTATAATTAAAGTACAGACATACATAAATTGAGAAAGTAACTAAGAATGTACAAATATTTATTATTCATTCTTCTTGTTTCATTTAATGTTGTTTTAAGTCAGCATCATTTCGAAAAATCAATTTCTTCTTCTATCGAAGAATCTGATTTAATATTACACTCAAAAGTAATCAGTCAGGACTCACGATGGATCATTAATGAAAAAGGAAAACACATCTATACCTCTATAGAGTTTGAGGTATTAGATATATTAAAGGGATTTATTAATGCCAAAAGTATAAACCTTGAAATTATCGGCGGAACAGTGAATGATACTACCGAATTTGTATCTACTTCATTTTCAGTAAGAAACAATCAGGAATTGATTCTGCTGCTTGATAATTCTAATGGTAATAATGAACTCAAGGCAATTGATAAATTTAATATTCATGACAACAGAATTTTTTTTAATGGAAAGTATCTTAAAGCAGATCTCTTTATTTCTTTTCTAAAAAAAACAATAAATGAAAATATTTCACTTCCGGAAGATTCTATTGAATTACAGAAAAGAATTGACTCATTTGAGCTAAACACGAAAAAAATTGAGCAGCTTGAAATAAAAAGTAGTCACTTACAAAAAATTTCTTCTACACTATCCAATGCAAATTTAGCTCCTTATAAACCGGTTGGCTGGTCTGCGGAAATTGTTACATCAATAGTAACTGGAACAAATACTGACGCAGCGGCAATCAAGGAAACTGAAAAAATATATGTTGATTGGGCATTAGCTAATTTCGGTATAGAAGATGTAACAAGTACATTTTATATCAATTTATATGTTGATAATGTATTATATGCACAGTGGACTGCAAGTGGTCTATCGGCTGGTTATTATGTTTATGTTTCAGATTATCAAATCGAACCATTATCAAATGGAAACCACTCAATCAAAATAGTAGCTGATCCGACAAATTTAATTTCTGAATTAAACGAAACTGACAATGAATACACAAAAAATATTTCAATTGAAGCTGTTTCCGGGTTACCCACTATAACCAACATTTCTCCTTCAACTAATTCTGCTGGAACTAATTCTACTATAACAATTACTGGAAATAATTTTGGTGTTACAAGAGGAACAAGCAAAGTAGAATTTTTTTATCGTTATGGTCAGCCAAAAATAGAATCAACAAATTACGTGGCATGGTCTAATACGAGCATTCAATGTGTTGTTCCTATAGATATAATTGATGGTTATCCAGCTTCCGCTTCAAGCGGACCAGTTTCAGTAACTACAAGCACTGGAACAAGTGTTGGTTATAATTTTAATGTGACTTTCAGTTACGGTGATGTTAAATGGAATACTAATCCAGCAAGAATACCAATAAGAATCAATGAAAACACAACTGATTTAATTGGTGAAGGAGATGAAATAATTGCAGCCGCCAGTAGTTGGTCTAGTGCTGGTGCTCAGTTTGGATTCTATTACAATGGAATTACTAATTTAACTGATGCAACGTTTGATAACATAAATGAAATTATGTGGGGTTCTACATCTGGTTCTTTGGCTACAACTTATTATTGGTATGTTGGCAACGCTATTGTAGAAGTTGATATGGTTTTTAATGATTCATTTTATTGGAGTAAAGATGGTTCTCATTATGATGTTCAATCAATAGCACTTCATGAATTTGGGCATTGGTTAAATTTACGGGATATTTATGGAGGTTCTGATTCTTATAAAATTATGTATGGATTCAGCAGTTCCGGTGTATTAAAAAGAAATTTAACTAGTATTGAAGTTGACGGTATAAAATGGATTTATGGTATTGGCAGCGTTTCGCTTTCTGCACCATTACTAAGTGCGCCTCAAAATGCTGCATCAAATATTTCGCTTTCCCCACTGCTTTTCTGGAATAAAGTAGTTGGAACGAATGTAAATTACAGACTGCAAGTTTCTCAAAACCAAAACTTTTCTTCCACTATTTACGATGTTAATAATCTAGTAAATAACCAATATCAATTAAGCGGACTTGTTAATAACTCAACTTATTACTGGAGAGTAAACGCAACTAATGCTGTAAATGGAACAAGTGACTGGTCACAAATTTGGTCATTCACAACTATACCTCAAATATTTACAATTAATTGTTTATCATCCCCAATTCAAGGAGGTACAACTTCTGGATGCGGTTCTTTTTCTCAAGGAACACAAGTCAATTTAACTGCCACTTCAAACAATGGTTATAGATTTGTAAATTGGACTGAGGGACAAAATGTAGTATCAACAAATTCAAATTATTCATTCACAATTTTATCGAATAGAACTCTTACCGTAAATTTTGAATTGATTCCGACTTTGACACTATCCCAACCAAATGGTGGTGAGATTTGGCAAGAAGGTTCGCTGCAAGAAATAAAATGGATAAGCGTTAATGTGGCAACCATAAAAATTGAGTACTCCACTAATAACGGTCAAACATGGATAAGTATTATCAATTCCTTACCAGCGTCTGCTGGTAAATATGATTGGACTCTTCCTAATTCTCTTACAACACAAGCCAAAGTGAGAATAAGTGATACTTCAGATTCCAGCGTAAATGATTTAAGCAATAATACTTTTACAATTAGTCCAATTCCAAGCTTAACACTAACTCAACCAAACGGCGGAGAAATTTGGCAGCGGTCTTCTTCACAAGAAATAAAATGGACAAGTGTTGGCATCCAAAATATAAAAATTGAGTTTTCAACAAATAGTGGCTCAAGTTGGCAAGTTTTGTCACAATCAACCCAAGCATCCACTGAAAAGTTCGATTGGATGATTCCAAACATTCCAACAACTCAAGCAATAGTGAAAATAAGTGATTTAATTAATTCTTCATTAAATGATATTAGTAATGGAGTTTTTACAATTGGTCCAATTCCAATCTTAAATTTAACTTCTCCAAATGGCGGCGAGGCATGGCTTACTGGAATTCCAAATTCTATAACTTGGACTAGTGAAAACATAACTAGTACAAGAATAGAATACACAACAAACGATGGAAATACCTGGAATATAATTTCTAATGCAACTCAAGCAAGTTCAGGAATTTACAACTGGTTAATTCCAAATTTAAATTCCACACAAGCAAAAATTCGGATTAGCGATTTAGATAATTTTACAAATGATGCTAGCGAAAATTTCTTTAATATTATTGGAGTTGCAAGAGGTGATGTTAATGAAAATGGTGAAGTAAATGGAATTGATGCCGCATTGGTATTAAGAAATACAGTGGGATTAATAAACCTTACAACCCGTCAACAGTATGCTGCAGACACAAATCAAGATGGAACAATTCAAGCTTATGATGCTTTTATGATTTTATATTTTCTATTGAATGGAATTTGGCCCTAATAAACTTTGGTAAAAACTGACCCGAATTACTAACCATGTTTTAGAACCTTGAATTCTCGGAAAGTAGTAATCCTTCCTTGTTATAAATTTTTATTTGTAATGGCATTTGACCTGGCAAAGTATGTGTTGCACATCCAAAACATGGGTCGTATGCACGGAATGCCATTTCAATCATATTGAGGGTTGCATCTGTTACTTCTGTCCCCCTTTTTATTAAACCTTGTGCAGCTTTCTTAATAGACATTGAAATTGGCGCATGATTATTTGTTGTTCCAACTATTAGGTTTGCTTTTTTTACAATTCCTTTTTCGTCTGTAATATAATGATGAGTTAAAGTTCCGCGAGGGGCTTCAACAATTCCAACTCCTTCTGTTGGAATTTCGGTTGGTATAGTACGAATATCTTTAGAAGTTATTTCGGGATCGTTTATTAATTCATTTGCTCTTTCCGCAGCATACATTAATTCAATTACTCTTGCCCAGTGTGTGGCAAGTGTATGATGAACTGGCTTTTTACCGGAACGATCTCCAGTAAATGTTTCATAAAATTTTTCATATTCTTCTTGTGCTAATGGAGTTGCCATTCCATCCGAGGCATTTACTCTTGACAGCGGTGTGGCTTGATAAACTCCGCTCTCAATTCCATCAACAAATCCTTTCCAGCCAATTTTTTTAAGATATGGATATTTTAGATAATTCCATTTTTCTGTGTGCTCAGAAATAAAATTTAGATAATCTTTTGGCTCATATTTACAATGCTCATTTCCCTCGGGATCAACAACTCTTACTTTTCCATCATAAAAATTTGTTTTATTATTTTCATCGACCGTCCCCATATAATATGTTTTTTGAGTAAACGTGTCAGATAAAATCAAATCTACGTAACCAGAATTTTTCAAAACTATATCATTGAATACTTGGAATGTGAACTTACCAAACTCTACGAAGTACTCAAGATCTTTTGCAAAGGCAACTCTCTCTTCTTCCGATATTCCTCTTGAAACACCACCAGGAAGTGAAGTTACTTGATGAATTTTTTTTCCTCCCAAAGTTTGAATCATATTTTGTGCAAGCGATCTCAACTTAATAACTTTTTTACCGGCCTCTAAACCAACTTTGTTGATCAATCCAAGAATATTTCTTTCAGCCTTTGGTGCATCAGGTCCAACAACAAAATCAGGTCCGCCTAAAGCATAAAAATGAACTGTATGATCTGCGGTGTAAAAAATTGTATAAAGGAGTTCCCTTAATTTTTTTGCTGCTGAAGGAATATTAACATGATAAACTGCATCGCAAGCTTTTGCAGATGCCATGTGATGTGCTTCCGGACAAACACCGCAAATTCTTGTTGTTATTCTTGGCATCTCCTCAACTGGTCTACCTTGCGCAAACTTCTCAAACCCTCTCAATTCAGGTATAACGAAGTAGCAATTTTCAACATCACCTTCGTCATTTAAAAATATATCAATCTTGCCGTGTCCTTCTAAGCGGGTAATAGGGTCAATTTTTATATGCTTCATTGTTAAGTTCCATTATAATTGAAAATGTATTTATGTCTTATCCGAAAACTGAACTCGTTTAAATGTTGAACTTGCAAGTGAGAATCTATAAAATGTTCCGAGCGGATCAGCAATTTTATTTATTATTCTCGAAACTTCCTCCGGCGAAGTTGCATCGATAACAGAACTTAATGCGGAAATCATTTTTGCACCTTGATCCTTTACATTTGGAGGAACACCATAACAACCTCTGCACGGAACATTAGCCTGAACACAAAGCGCACCGCAACCGCTTCTGGTTGCCGGACCTATGCAAAGTATTCCTTGATCAAGAAGACATTCATCTTCTTTGGGAATTATTTCATGTGGTCTGAAAAATTCTTTAATCTTTTTTTCTTTTCTTTCACGTGGGCACTCATCACAACAAGTTTTATTATCGGCACCAAGTATAGCACCCTTGTCAGGAAGTGGTTTACCAGTTTTCAAAATATCAATAACTGCGAGTATTACTGCAGCTACTTGAAAAGATTGCGGTGGACACCCGGGAATGTAATAATCAACATCAACAGTTTGATCGAGAGTTTTAACAGTATTCCAAAATTCCGGAATAGTTATTTCGCCTTCAGGCATTTTAGTTGATGTCTGTGGAAAAACTCCTTGAGAACTCTCCTCAACCGAAGGAGACTCTTTATATACGTAATCGAAGATACTTTGCTTATCATAAAAATTTGCAAGACCGGGAATACAGCCATCGTGAGCACAAGAACCAAATGCAATTAATAATTTCGATTTTTTTCTAAGCAATTTAGCAAGATGTTCATTTTCTGAAGTTCGGATTGCACCATTGAAAAGTGTAATGTCAATTTCTCCATCTTCCATTGCTTCAACATCTTCATATTTAAAATCCATAATGCAAGGCCAGAATACAATGTCAAAAAAATCTGCAACATCAAGTATCTTTTCTTCAATATCAACAACAGTAATTTCACAGCCGCCGCAGCTTGCTGCCCAATAAAGTGCTAATTTTGGTTTGCCCATTTTATTACTCCGGCATTTAATTCTTTATTAATCTAAGTGGACCAAGAGTTTTTATTTGTTCAGTAAATTCAAAAGTTACTTTAGAAAATTTTTCTGCTTCAGATGCAGAGATCCATTCAAGTCGTAATCTTCTTGCATCAATTCCAAATTGCTTTAGTACAAGTTTCATCATTTCTATTCGGCGCATAGTTTTAAAATTTCCTTCAAGATAATGACAATCTCCAAAGTGGCATCCGGCAATCAAAACACCATCTGCGCCAAGCTCAAATGCTTTTATTATAAATGATGGATCAACTCTGCCCGAACACATTGTCCGAATTATTCTAACATTTGGCGCCGATTTTATCCTTGAAACACCAGCTAAATCAGCTCCGGAGTATGAACACCAATTGCACAAAAATCCAACTATCTTTGGTTCAAATACGCCATCTTTAAGATTAATCTCTTTTTTTAATGTTTGTTTGGTTTCCATTTTTATCTCAAAATAATTTTACACTTCTAAAATTCCTTCAAGCTCTGCATAGATTTGTTCATCAGAAAATCCTTTACCTGTTATTGCACCAGCCGGACAAGCAGCAACACAAGTTCCGCATCCTTTGCAAAGTGCATCATTAACAACTGAAACTTTTTTATCCTCAAGAAATTCAATTGCGCTGTACGGACATAAATTATTACACATTCTGCAGCCGGCACAATAATTTTCATTTATTTCAGCTCTTATAGGATCAATATCAACCTCGCCTTTTGATATTATTGCCAATGCACGTGCAGCAGCAGCACTTGCTTGAGAAACAGTATCTGGAATATCTTTTGGACCTTGTGCGCATCCCGCAAGATAAATACCATCGCTGACAGTTGAGAACGGATCAAGTTTTGGATGACGTTCTAATAGGAATCCATCAGGACTTCTTGAAAGACTTAAAATCTTCGCAACTTTTTCTGTTGTTTTGCTTGGCTGAAGTGCATTGCAAAGTATTACCATATCAACTGGAATTTCTCTAAACTTGCCGATCAATGTGTCTTCGCATTTAATAGCTAAGAATTTATCTCCATCATTTGCTTTTTGTTCGACTATCTCTGCAACTTTTCCTCTAATTACGTTCACCCCTTCAGCAAGAATTCTTGAATAAAATTCTTCATAGCCTTTTCCGTATGCACGCATATCGATATAGAATTGATAAACTTCTGCACTTGTTCTGTCTTTAACCAAATGAGAGAATTTCATTGCATACATGCAGCATACTCTCGAACAATATTTATTAAAATTAGAATCACGCGAACCGACACAATGAATTATCCCAACTGCTCTTGGCTCCTTACCGTTTTCAAGAAGAACTCTTCCACCGGTTGGTCCGGTTGATGATAACATTCTTTCAAACTCGAGCGAGCTTAAAATATTTTTAAGTTTTCCATAACCATATGGAATAAGTTTGGACGCATCGAAAACATCATAGCCAGTAGCAACTATTATTTGACCAACATCAAACTCTTTTATTTTGTCTTCCATTTCGTAATTGACGGCTCCAGGCTCACAAACTCTTTGACATTCGTGGCATTCAACGCAGACACCGCAATTCAAACAGCGCGATGCTTCTTTAACTGCTTGTTCCTCTGTAAAACCAAGTTCAACTTCTTCGAAATTATATTTTCTTGCTAAAGGATTTAATTTACCAACTGCTTCTCGTTCAGTCTTCTCTGTTTCTTTATAAGTTTTTGCATAACTATGAGGTCTAAAAGATTCACCGCGTAAAACTTCCGGACGAACCATATGAGTAGTAAAATTATCTAGTGGTTCTTTGTTCAAATATTTTTCAATTGATTCGGCGGCCCGCCTTCCTTGACCCATTGATGCGATTATGGTTGATGGTCCTAGAACAACATCACCACCAGCAAATATTGATGGTTCGCTTGTTTGAAGTGTTTCTGGATTAACATGCAGAGTGTTCCATTTAGTAATAGTGAATTTATGTTTTGATTTTCCATTCAAACCAATAAGATTAGGCGACTGGCTAACTGCAACAATTACAGAATCAAATTCTAATTCATGTTCACTATTTGGAATTGGAATCGGACGTCTTCTTCCAGAAGAATCTGGTTCACCAAGTGTCATACGAATACATTTAAGACCTCTCAAGCTTTCATTTTCACTTATTACTTCGGTAGGTGCAGTTAAATAGGAAATATGAATTCCTTCAGCTTCTGCATCTTCAATCTCTTCCGGAGAAGCTGGCATTTCTAATTTTGTTCTTCTATAAAGAATTGTGACTTTTTTAGCACCAAGTCTAAGTGCGGTTCTTGCTGCATCAATTGCTGTGTTCCCGCCGCCAATTACTGCGACATGTTTTCCTAGATCCATGAGAATACCAATATTGACTTTTCGTAAAAACTCAACGCCAGAATAAATTCCTATTACATGTTCATTAGGAATTTCAAGTTTTATACTATCATGAGCACCAATAGCAATGTAAACAACTTTAAATCCTTCTTTATATAAATCATCAATAGTAAAATCGCTTCCAAGTTTCATGTTTGTTTTAAATTGAATTCCCATTCCTCGGAAATAATTGATTTCCATTGCAAGAAGTTTTTTTGGTAATCTGTATTCTGGAATTCCAATTGCAAGCATACCACCTGGAATTGAATGCTGTTCATATACTGTTACTTTAAAACCTTTGAGAGATAAATCATGTGCGCATGTTAATCCAGATGGACCAGAACCAATAACAGCAACTTTTTCCGGACGATGCTTATCAATTACGGGGGATTCAAACTTTCCATTATTATTCATTTCCCAATCGATTGCAAATCTTTTCAATTGCTGAATTGCTAATGGTTTATCAACATGACCTCGATTACATTCACTTTCGCAAGGATGGTAACAAACCCTTCCGCAAACAACTGCAAGAGGATTTCTTTTATGAATAAGCTGAGCTGCTTCGTGAAATCTTTTTTCCCGAATTAATGCAACATATCCGGCCGCTTCTTGCCTTATAGGGCAAGCTTCAATACATGGCGGTCTTTGTTGTCTATCTATTATATATGTATTAGGAACAGCTTGGGGAAACGCTTTATGAATTGCAGTTCGATTCTGGGTGAATTCATCAAACCAATTTGGAACATGAACCGGACAATGTTTTGTGCATTCTCCGCATGAAGTGCATTTATCTGTAACATACCTTGCTTTATTACGGACTTTTACTTTAAAATTTCCAATATAACCGCTTACATCTTCAACATCGGATAATGTTAATAACTCAATTTGTTTGCGGTGACTAACAGAAACCATTTTGGGAGTTAAAATACATGCAGAGCAATCGAGTGTTGGAAAAGTTTTATCAAACTTTGCCATCTGTCCGCCAATTGTTGATTCTTTTTCAACGAGATAAACTTTGTTTCCAGATTCAGCAATTTCTAGAGCTGCTTGAATTCCAGCAATTCCAGCACCGATAATAAGTGTATTTGGATTAATTTTAGATTTCATCGGGGTGAGCGGTTCTTGATGTGTTACTCTTTTAACCGCAGCATTAACAAGTGCTGTCGCTTTTATTGTTGCTTTATCAATATCGTCATGCACCCAAGCACAATGCTCTCTAATATTTGCCATTTGAAAAAGATAGCGATTTAATCCGGCTCGTTCGCATGCATTGCGGAATGTTAGCTCATGCATTAAAGGAGAACATGCAGCAACAACTACTCTATTCAATCCATGTTCTTTAATATCGGTTTCAACAATCTGCTGACCTGGATCTGAACACATAAACTTGTAAGATTTAGAAACCTTAACATTTTGTTTTCCGCTTAGCAAATTGGCAACTTCATCAACTCGTACAGTTTGAGAAATGTTAACACCACAATGACAGATATAAACACCTATTTTTACATTGTTTGTCATTTTAACTCCAATAGAAATTCTATCTATTAAATAACTGAATGAACTGTTTGTGCTGTATAAGATTTTTTATTTTTTATTTCGACTAATTTTTTACAACGATAAAAGTTTGAATCGATGCCAAGTTCTTCATTACTCAACCCAAGCGCTGCACCAAGAACTTGTGTAAAGAACAGAATTGGAATTCCAACTTTAGTTTTATATTTATTATGAATTTCATTTTGGTATGCTTCGAGATTCATTTGGCACAACGGACATGTTGTAACAATGCAATCCGCTCCATTCTCAATTGCACATTCAAGAATTTCTTTTGAAAGTTTTAAAGCAGCCTCTTCAAAAGTTGTCATCAACATTCCGCCACAGCATCGTAACTTATAAGGGAAATAAACATTACTTGCACCAGCAGCTTCAAAAAGATTTTCCATAGTTGTTGGATCCTCTCTATCGTCAAAACCTTTTTCTGGTCTCACAATTTGGCATCCGTAATAATTAGCAATTTTTAATTCTTCCAATGGTATCTTTATTTGGAGCCTTATTATTTCAATGCCAACATCATTTATCAAAACATCCAGGGGATGACGTACTCTAACAGTGCCATTATAATTTAGTCCGCCTTCTGCAAGACAAGAATTAACTTTATCACGGACTTCAATACTATTTTGAATAAATCGATTGGCTTTATTAAGAATTGTAAAACAAGAACTGCACGGTGTTACTAAATCTCTTTTGGTTTTTTCTGCAAGTGCTAAATTCCTTGAAGCAACAGCTAATGCTGTAACTTCATTTATGGACATATAAATTGTAGCACCGCAGCAATTCCAATCTTCAATCTCAATCAGATCACATCCAAGAGAATTGAACACTGCTCTGCAAGATTTGTCATACCCTTTATGAGCAGATTGAAGACTGCATCCGGGATAATAATTATAATTCATAATTTACCTTTAATATTTTTAACTAACAGATTTATACCCAACTGCTTCCGGCATAAATGGTAATTTTTCTTTTTCAAATGGAATATCAAGTTTTTCTGCTTTCTTCATTATTTTTCTTAAACCATCTATTCCCTTCACTTTTGAAACTCTGAGTTCAAGTCTTCCTTTCCTCATCATTTTTAATCCAAGCGGAATAAAAGAAAATGCTTTTAAAATTCCAGTTCTCATGAAATAAAGAATCATTAATCTTGGTTCGTTTAATCTTCCAAAACGGTAGATACTCTTTATGAATGAATCTGAAAGTGAATGAACTGGGAATTTTTTCGCATAGATTCGCCTTTCCATTGCAATTCTTTTAAGTGCATAAATTATATCTGTAACTTTAATTGACGACGGACAGCGTGTTTGGCAAGTATAACAAGAAGCACAAATCCAAATAGTTCTGCTTCTTAAAATTGATTCAATATCACCGGCTCTAAAAAGTGCAATTAATTCTCGCGGCATTACATCCATTGCATAAGAAAGCGGACACGATCCCGAACAAGTTCCGCATTGAATACATGATTTTATTTTTTCGCCTCCAGGGATAGTATCAACTTGTTCTAAAAATGAATGGCGCAGTACAGATTCCTTTCTAGTAAGTTTCCCAGGAATATTAATTTCTTGTATTTTCATAACAGCCCTTCGAATATTTCAAATTAATAAAACTATTCTCTTCCTTATCTTCCAGCTCTTAATCGGGATTCAACTTCCCAGCCCTTAGGATTTTCAAAATAGAGCGGATATTTTTCAATCATCTCTAATTCTGCATTTAGAATCATTTGATGTGAAAATTCCATGTCAGCAAGAAATCTAAACATTCTTTGACCAGATAAATCTTTTACAGAGCTTACACAATCGAGATAAAATTCACGTGCTTTTTTTTCTTCATCAATTGCATGTTTCAACACATCTTTGATTCCAAGTTTTTTTCTTGCCGATTTATTATTCACTTCCTTTGGAAGCTGACTTGGAGGAAGTTTAATATCGACATTAGGAAACATCTCTCTATACATATTTTCAAGAAGAACTTGATGGCGTCTTTCTTCTTGATACATGTTCAAAAAGCGTCCTTTCAATTCTTCGTTTTCACAAAGTTCAGCTAAATCTTTATAAACATCTTGAGCATCCATCTCGCTTCTAATAGCAATTCCAAGTGCTTCTAATGCAGTTAAATCTTCTGCTATCATTTTATTTCCTCTTCAAATTTTTCAATTGATAAAAGTCTGCTTTCATCAGCATGAAAATTCAGATCATTCAAGACTAGCTCAACACATTGAGTTGCTGATTGTTTGATAATCTCTGATAAACCTTCTGAGAAATGATTTGTAAGATTAATCTCAATTCCATAAACAATTATCTTTTCAGGCATCGAAATGTTAAGTTTTTTCGCAAGGGAAACAGCAGTTGCAAAATTGACATCATGAAATGAAATCATTCTCACAGAATTGATTAAATCTGTATAGTCCCATTTATGAATAAAACCAATAGGTTTCATACCGGTATTAATTGAATCAATTACAATTGCATAATTGTATCCAGTGAGCAGATCTATTATTCTAAATCCGCCCCAATTAGTTGATTCAATTTTTATTTGGTCATTTTCGACAAGAATTTCTTGAAGTCGTTCAGCTACTACGATGCCTACACCATCGTCACCGAAAAGTTTGTTTCCCATTCCAAGAATAAGAGTTTGCATAATTGTTTTTTTTGGATTCCTTTATTGATGCAATAGAAATGCCACAACAGAGGAATTAGGAAAAGGAACTTAAAATCAAGTGTTAAGTTACTGGAGTTTATTAAATCGACGGATTACCGTTCTCGGTTGGCGAAATTCCGCTAGCAAATATTATTACACTATATTATGTCTTCTCAATTTATCCCTAAAAGTTGATAAACTTAAACCAAGCATGCGCGCGGCTACTGTTCGATTACCATCAGAACTAGTCAATGCATGTTCTAATAGATGCTTTTCAACACATACCATCACTTGCTCGAATTTCATATTTTTATTTTCAAAGCAATGTCCGCAAGTTTTCATAAAATTTTTGAATGGAGAGTCGCCTCTAATTTCTGATGGTAAATTGTCAATGGTAATCTTTCCATTTGCAAACAGTGCAATACGTTGAATGATGTTTCTTAACTCACGCACATTCCCTGGCCAGGGGTAATTTTTTAATGATTCCCATACTGCATCAGAAACTTCAATTCTTTTTTCTGGTTCGTAAAAATTCAGAAAGTAATCCACCAATATTGGAATATCATCAATTCTATCTCTCAGTGGAGGTATTACTATTGGCAAGACATTAATTCTAAAGAACAGATCGATTCGGAATTTTTCCTGAGCAACAAGCTGTTGCAAATCAAGCTTTGAAGCTGTGATCAACCGAATATCTAACGGAATAGAATTTTGCGAACCAATTCTTTTTATTTCTTTTGATTCAAGAACCCGTAACAATTTGGATTGGAGGTTTAATGGAAAATCATCAATATCATCTAAAAAAATTGTTCCTTTGTCCGATGCTTCAAAGAGTCCTTTCTTTTCATTCATAGAACCAGTGAATGCCCCTTTTTCATGCCCGAATAATTCACTTTCAATTAAATCAGCCGGAAGTGTTGAGAGCGCAACTTTAACTAAAGGGAAATTATTTCTGTTACTAGTTCTGTGGATGAATTCGGCAAATAATTCTTTGCCAACGCCAGTTTCTCCAATTAAAAGAACTGAGCAATCAGAGTTTGAGGTTTTTTCAATTTGCGAGAGCAAATCAAGAACAACTCTGTTTTGTGTTACGATATAATTATTTGAGGAATTCATTTATCCTCAAAAAAAATACTTATTCCAATTACTAAATACTATTTGTATTAATAATATAAAAATAAATTGATTGAAAAATGGAATTAAATTTAGAAGCTTTGTCGCTTTATCCGAATTTCAAAATGATTTTACTATTGATTTAATGAATGTAAAATAGATTCAACTTTTTGAGCGATTTCTGAGAGGGATGCCTTTATTTTTTGCGATAACTCCATTGACATGTTTTGTATATGATTTATTGAGATTGTTATCAAAAATATTTTGGGCAGCTCCCCTAAGAGAGATACGGATTCAATAAGGTCTCGCAGTCCAATATCATGAGCACTTAAAGATTTTGGAAAATCGCTTGCAAATTTTGGTTCAATAACAGAAACAGTACCTTCAGGTTTGTTATCCATAGAAGCATCAATCATAATAATTATTTTATATTCTTGTAAATAGTTAAGCAGATGAAAACCGCCAGTTCCGCCATCAAGTAAAGTAACATTCTCGGGAAAGGAATTTTTCTCCAATTCTTTTATAGAGTGGATTCCAATGCCTTCATCGCCCATTAATATATTTCCAACACCAAGAATTAAGATGTTCTTCATAATAATTTATTTGTTTCTTTAATATACAATTGAAATAAATAAAAAAGGCGGACATTATAGCCCGCCTTTGTTAGATCAAAATATTATTACTTATTTTTTTCAATAAACTTCCAGCCGCCAGCCATTGATGAAATTGTTCCTCTCTCTTCAATATAATCATGATAAAAAACTAAATAAACATGAACCAATGAAAAGATTACAAAAAACCACATCATTACATGATGCCATTGCCTCACTGCAAAATCTCCGCCCATCAAAGGAACAATCCATGCGAAAAGATTCGGTAAAAATGAGTCGCTCATTGCTGCATACATTCCAAAACCAGTTATTGATTGAAATAAAAAAACAAGAAACGTGATAAAGTATGTTAATCCAGCCAACGAATTATGCCCAATTGATTTCAATGGTTTTTTACAGATTTGTAAAATATCCAGACAGAGTACATGAAGGATTTCTTTCCAATGATGCGGTTTGTAAGGAATGAATTGATCCCACCGCGCAAATTTATTCCCAACAAATCCCCAATAAATTCTAAACAAGAAATTAAAAAAGAAAACAAATGCAGCAACAAAGTGTATGAATCTCACAATTCCAAACCAATAACCAAAGGATGCTTCTGAACCGCTTTGGACTGCCGGCGGACTGCCGATTAAATATCCCGTTGAAGCTAAAGCAACGATGCAAAGTGCATTCAGCCAATGGTAAAACCTAACGGGCAGTTCCCACACATATATTTTTTTTGAAGAATTCATAACTGCCCCTCCTAAAATGTTTGCACTTGATGAACATAAGTTCCTTTCTCATCATAAAGATGAACTGCACATGCAATACACGGATCGAAAGAGTGAATTGTTCGTAAAACTTCTAATGGTTTTTCCGGATCTGCAATTGGAGTTCCAATAAGTGAAGATTCATATGCAGACATTCCGCCAGAAGGATCTCTTGGTGATGCATTCCATGTTGAAGGAACAACTAATTGATAATTATCAATCTTTTCATCTTTAATAACAATCCAATGTGCAAGAGCACCACGAGGTGCTTCAGTCATTCCAACTCCTTTTGCTTCTTTTGGCCAAGTTGAAGGATCCCATTTTGAATTATCAAACATTCTTGAGTCACCATTTTTTATATGGCTTATCAATTGATCGTAAAATTCCATAGCCCATTGAGAAATTAAAATTGTCTCCAATCCGCGTGCTGCAGTTCTGCCAAGAGTTGAGAAAAGAGCACCAACCGGAACTTTAAGAGCTTTAAGAGTTCCATTTACAAGTTCTTGAACTTCTTTACTGCCAGATGCATAGGCAACTAAAACCCTTGCAAGCGGACCAACTTCCATTGCTTTACCATTCCATCTTGGTGTTTTTAACCAGCTGTATTTTTCTTTTACATTTAAGAAATCATACGGTGGTTTTGGTCCGGTGTAATTAAATTTTGTTTCGCCATCCCACGGATGTTTTCCAGTTTCGTTACCATCAGAGTACTCATACCAAGAGTGAGAAATATATTCTTGAATTTGCTTAATATCTTTTCCATCAACTTCGTGAACTTTGGATAAATCTCTTCCTAAAATAGCACCACGTGGAAATTTAAACTTCCCAACATCTCCATAGCCATTTGTTGGAAGATCTCCATAGACTAAATAATTTTCTAAACCACCGCCAATTCCACCCCAATCAAGATAATATGGTGCAACTGCAAGAAGATCAGGAATATAGACTTGTTCAATAAATGTTTTTGCTTCTTTAAGCAAAGTTCCCACATAAGCTAATCTTTCAGCGTTAATAGCATTTGCATCATCAATATTTACAGAACATGGAGCGCCGCCAACTAAATAATTTGGATGCGGATTTTTTCCGCCAAAAATTGTATGAATTTTTACAATCTCTTTCTGCCATTCAAGAGCTTCTAAATAATGAGCGACTCCAATTAAATTAACTTCGGGTGGAAGTTTGTATGCTGAATGTCCCCAATATCCGTTAGCAAAAATTCCGAGCTGTCCACTATTTACAAATGCAGTTAATTTTTTTTGAAGATCTGAAAAATATTTTGGCGAGCTTTTTGGGTAATTAGAAATACTTTGCGCAATTCTTGATGTTTCATTCGGGTTTGCTTTTAATGCACTAACAATATCAACCCAATCCAATGCATGAAGATGATAAAAGTGAACAACATGATCTTGCATATATTGTGCGCAGAACATTAGATTTCGTACAAGCTCTGCATTCGGAGGAATTACAATTCCTAATGCATCCTCAACTGTTCTAACTGATGCAAGTGCATGTACAGTTGTACAAACACCACACGCTCGTTCAGTAAATGCCCAGGCATCGCGTGGGTCACGTCCTTTAAGAATTAATTCAAAACCTCTTACCATAGTTCCGCTGCTATAAGCATCAACGACTTTTCCATTTTGAACTTGAACTTCAATGCGAAGGTGACCTTCAATCCTTGTAATAGGATCTATAACTATTCTATTAGCCATCATTCACCTCCTTTATCATTATTTACTTCTTCAATAGATTCTTTTATTCCTTCTCTAATTTGGGACCGCTTTCTTATATTAGTAGAAATTGCATGAGCTGCCATTCCAGCTACCGTTGCAGCACCAACTATAACGCCAATATCATCAGCAGTTGTTTCAATTCCAAAACCCGGGAAGGAAGAAAGGTGTTGATAGAACGGCCCATTATCCCAGAAATTTGCTTCACTACATCCAATGCATCCGTGACCAGACTGAATAGGGTAACTTACTCCGTCATTCCAACGCATAACACCGCAAGCATTATAAGTAACTGGACCTCTGCAGCCTACTTTGTAGAGACAATATCCGCGTTTTGCATTTTCATCATCAAAAGATTCAACAAATAATCCAGCATCATAATTTGGTCGTCTGTAGCAAGTATCATGAACTCTTCTTGAATAAAAAGCTTTTGGTCTGCCTAATCCATCTAATTGTGGAATTCTATCAAAAGCTAGAAGATGAACAATTGTACCAGCCATCACTTCTCCAATTGGAGGGCAACCAGGAACATTAATAATTGGTACGCCGCTAATAATATTTTTTATTGGAGTTGCACCAGTGGGATTTGGTTTTGCGGCTTGAATACATCCATTAGAGGCGCAACTACCCCACGCAACAACTGCTTTAGCACCGGCAGCAGCTTCTTGTACAATATCAAGAGCAGTTCTTCCTCCGATGCAGCAATAAATTCCGTCATCTTCAGTTGGAACAGACCCTTCAACCAACATTAAATATTCACCTTTATATTTTTTCATTGTATTGTGAAGAACTTCTTCGGCTTGATGACCGGCTGCAGCTTGAAGTGTTTCTGTATAATCAAGTGAAATTTTATCTAATACAATATCTGATACAATTGGGTGTGACGAACGAATAAATGACTCACTGCAACAAGTGCATTCTTGAAAATGAAACCACACCACTGGAAGTCGCGGTTTTGTTTCCATTGCTTTTACAATTTTGCCAACTCCGCTTGATTCAATTCCAATATAAGCTGCAAGCCAACTGCAGAACTTAAGGAAGTCTCTTCTTGAATATCCGTTAAGCTCCATATTTTCATAAATGGTTAGAGGTTTTTGCTCCATTAGTTCCTCCAAGTTATTAATTATTGTTAAATTCTTGCACGTTTAAAGTTAATTTCGAAATTAATTCGAGTGTTACTTTTGCCTCCAGATGAAAATTTTCGGTTTGATGTACTTCAATATCATGGCAGCCAGATTCACACAAAATTTTCACATACTTTTTCCCATCTTTCACATAAACACCAACAATTTTTCCTACCATTGTAATTTTTTGAGGGATTGTCTCCATAAAAACAAGCATCCAAAAGATGTGCCGTGATAATGATTGATTTTGGGTCGGTTTTGTGTTTATAAAAAGACTTGATTACGGAATTCCGTAGAAAGATTTGTGGAAATCCGTAAATGAAGAGGCTATACTATATTATATTTTTTTAATTTATCTCTGAAAGTTGAAAGGCTTAGTCCAAGATTTTTTGCGGCATTGGATTGATTTCCGCTTGATACTTTTAATGCTTCTTTGAGCAAATTGTGTTCTAAACATTTTACTATTTGATCAAATTTCATATTGCCATCAACATAGCATTTGTTACAAGCTTTTAAAAGAAATTCAATAGGATTTTCATTTTGCACTTCAAATGGCAAATCGTCAAAATTTATTTTTCCACTTACGAAAAGAGAAATCCGGTTAATTACATTTTTTAGTTCTCTAACATTCCCGGGCCATGGGTAATTGACAAAGGCTTTCATTGCTTCGTTTGTAATTTCAATTTTTTTATTAGGCTGAAACATTTTCAAAAAATGTTCAATTAATGGAGGAATATCATCTCGTCTTTCTCGCAACGAAGGAATTTGAAAAGGAACAACATTAATTCTGTAAAACAAATCAGCTCTAAAAATTCCACGACTAACTAATTCTTTAAGGTCAACTTTTGAAGCAGTGATCAATCGAACATCAACCGGAATTGGATTAGTTCCGCCAATTCTCATAATTTCTTTAGATTCCAAAACACGCAGCAGTTTTGTTTGAATTTCAAACGGAACATCGTCAATATCATCTAGAAAAATACTTCCGCCGTTTGCAATTTCAAACAAACCTTTCTTTTCACCGGCAGCACTTGTAAATGATCCTTTTTCATGACCAAACAATTCGCTTGCAAGTAATTCTGATGGCATTGCGGCTAATCCAATTTTTACGAAAGCATTTAATGAGCGGTTGCTAATTTTATGAATGTATTCAGCAAAAATTTCTTTCCCAACTCCAGTTTCTCCAATCAGCAACACTGAACTATCCGAATCAACAACCTTGCTGATTTGATTGAGAATTTCTCTCATCTGCTGGTTTTTAGAAATCAATGTTAAGTTAGTAGTATTCATAATTATATTAAGTTAATGGAAATTGTAAAAAATATTTTTTGAATTCAACATATTCTTGGCAACTGCTCTCCCGAAATCATATCAACTATTCTGTTACTCCCTATTGAAGTCTTCATTATTACCGTTTTAGGATTTTCATTTGTTACAACTCCAATTATTGATGAGTCTTTTCCGAACTCGTTTGACCTCATTGTCTTTAACATTTTATCTGCAACTTCTGGATCAACAAATGCAATTAACTTTCCTTCATTAGCAATATAAAGAGGATCGAGACCAAGTATTTCACACGCTGCTTTGACATCTTCAGCAATAGGAATTTTTTCTTGTTCGATCGAAATACCTAAGTTTGATTGAGCTGCAATCTCATTCAAAACCGTTGCTATGCCTCCGCGCGTTGGATCTCTTAATACATGAATCTTATTCGATGTTTGTAACATTTGCTCTACTAAAAAATTCAAAGGCGCGGTATCACTTTTAATAGCAGATTCAAATTCTAAATTTTCTCTTGCTGACATAATTGCTATTCCGTGCTCAGCAATTTTACCGCTTAAAATTATTTTGTCTCCAGGTTTACAGTTAACTGGATTGATAGAAACATCTGGTGAAATTATACCGATTCCAGAAGTATTGATAAATATTTTATCGCCTTTTCCTTTGTCAACAACTTTTGTATCGCCCGTTACTATTTTCACATTTGCTTTTTCAGCAGCAAGTTTCATAGAAACTGTAATTTTCCATAACTCTTCAATTTCAAGTCCCTCTTCAATAATAAATCCTACTGATATAAAAAGAGGTTTGGCTCCAGCCATTGCTAAATCATTTACTGTTCCATAAACTGCAAGTTCGCCAATATTTCCACCAGGAAAGAAGATTGGATGAACCACATAAGAATCTGTTGTAAATGCTAATCTATTTGAATCAACATTAATTAAAGCTGAATCATGAAGTGTGTTTAATATTTCATTTCCAAATTGAGAAAGAAAAATTTTATTGATCAATTGGTGAGACAAAGTTCCGCCTCCGCCATGAGCAAGAAGGACGCGGTTATAATCTGATTTTGGAATTGGACAAGTTAGCCCATCATATTTAATTTTTTCATTCATGCAGATTTAATTCCTTTTACTATAATGAAAATAAGCAGCACATGCACCTTCCGTTGAAACCATTGGAGCGCCAAGCGGATGCTCTGGTGAACATTCTTTTCCAAAAGCTGAACATTCGAATGGTTTTTTTAATCCTTGTAATACTTTTCCGGCAATACAAATTTTGGATTCTTCGACTTCAATGTTTTTCAAATTAAATTTCAGTTCTGCATCAAATGCAGAATATCTATCTCTTAATTTATAACCACTATTTGGAATCGTACCGATACCACGCCATTTTCTATCGGTCACTTCAAAAATTTCGTCTAATAATTTTTTTGCTTGCACATTTCCTTCTTTTGTAACAACACGTTTATATTGATTTTCAACTTCATATTTGCCGCTTTCTAATTGAATAACTGATAGTAAAACCCCGTTTAAAATATCCACTGGTTCAAAACCGGTAATCACAATTGGAATTTTATACTTCTCCGCTAATGGAATATATTGTTCGTAACCCATAACAGTGCAAACATGCCCGGCAGCTAAAAATCCTTGGATAGAAACTTCACTTGAGCTTAATAGCGCTTCGATTGCCGGAGGGACTAAAACATGAGAACAAAGAACGGAAAAGTTTTTTAAGTTTCTTCTTTGCGCTTCATAAACTGCCATTGCATTTGCTGGTGCAGTAGTTTCAAAACCAACACCAAAAAAAACTACTTCTTTATTCTGGTTCTCTTCAGCAATTTTAATTGCGTCGAGAGTTGAATAAATCATTCGCACATCACCGCCTTGCGCCTTAACATTTAATAAATCAGACTTCGAACCGGGAACGCGCAGCATATCACCAAATGAGGTGAGTATAATATCACTTTGTTCAGCAAGTGCAATTGCTTTATCTATAAATTCTAGAGGAGTAACACAGACCGGGCAGCCTGGACCATGTATCAGTGAAATTTTTTTCGGCAGTAATTCTTCTAAATTATATTTCAAAATAGTATGTGTTTGTCCGCCGCAGACTTCCATTATTTTCCAGTTTTGAGTAGTAACTTGCAGAAGTTTTTTAACAAGGTTTCCGATTAACTCAGCATTTCTAAATTCATCAATATACTTCATCAAGTTATTTCACTTTCTTCGTTGTTTTCTAAATCCCCCATTTCCTTTAATATTTGAATTGTCTCAAGCGCTTCCTTTTCGTCAATTTTATTCAATGCAAATCCAACATGAACTAAAACATATTCTCCAATCATTAAATCCGGAAGCCACTGCACGCACACATTTTTCATAACTCCGTTAAAATTAACTTTTGCCATTTTTAATTCTGGATTGCTTTCGTCGATTGAAATTACCTTGCCCGGAACAGCTAAACACATTTCTTTTTCCTTTACTTTAGTTCGTTAATATATTTTAGTTCTACATTATTTCTTTGAGAATATAGACAAGCTGCAATTTGTCCAAGCGAAATTCCCCCGTCATTCGGTGGAACACGCTGGTGCCAATATACTTTTTTATTTTTTCCTTCCAATAAATCGATTGTTCTTTCAAGTAGAAAAACATTTTGAAAACATCCGCCACTTAAAATTACTCTCTCAAGTTTTGTTATTTCTGCAATCTCTAAAATTATTTTTGCTAATGTATTATGAAATTTTGCCGAAATCTTTTTAGGTCTCACTTTTTCGTCAATATCACTCAAGATTTCTTTTATTGTTTGAGTCCAATTCACAATTAGTTTTATGTTCTGTTCAACTGAATACCTATATGAAGATAGTTCACTCTTATCTGCGATGAATTCTAACTGCATAGCTGCTTCTCCCTCGTAAGTCGACTTATGACAAATTCCTAACAGCGAAGAAACAGCATCGAATAGTCTTCCCACACTTGAAGTTTCTGGAGTATTAATTTTTTTCTCTATTAAATTTAGAATCAGTTGATGTTCATTTTTCGAATATTGTTTAATAATAGCTTCCGGAAGATGATCAATTAAGTTTTTTCCATATATGGAATATAAAATTCCAAGCACTGATCTTTTGGACTCTTTAACAGCTGCTTCTCCTCCAGGCAAATAGAATTTTTTGAAATTTCCTACATGTTCGTAAGTTTCGTTTCCCGAAACAAAAAATTCTCCACCCCAAATAGTTTTGTCTTCTCCATATCCAGTTCCATCCCACGAAACTCCTAAAGCTTCTCCCGCAACTGCATTTTCTATTCTGCATGAAGCAATATGAGCAAAATGATGTTGAATCATTTCAACATTATTATTTAACTCGAACGAATATTTTGTAGATAAATATTCAGGATGCATATCAGAAACAATAATATCTGGTTTGACATTATATAATTCTTGAAAATCATTTATTACATTCTTGAATGAAGTAAACGATTCGGCAGTAGAAAGATCTCCAATATGCTGACTAATAAAAACTAAGTCATCAACTTTAAGCGCAACAGTATTTTTTAAATGACCTCCGACTGCAATAATTTTAGTGTTTTCATGCTTCTTATTGGTTTTATTTAATTTGATTGGTAATGGCGCAAATCCACGAGCGCGTCTTAACAATGTTTTTTTCCCTTTTACAATTCTTACTATTGAATCATCAACATGTCTAATAATTGGTCTATTATGTGTTAAAAAATAATCAGCAATATTTTTTAGTCTGCTAAAAGCTTCTTGATTATCAATACACATTGGCTCTTCAGATAAATTTCCGCTAGTTGCAATAATTGGTTTGCCAAATTCTTTCATTAAAAGGTGATGAAGAGGTGAATATGGAAGCATTATTCCAAGATATGGATTGTTAATTGCAGCCACATTTGAAACAAAAGAATTTTCAATCGCTTTTTTTCTTAAAAGAACTATTGGAGCTTCTGGGGATAGCAGAGCAAATTCTTCCTCTTTCGTTAATTCACAAATTGCTTTTACTGATTCAATGTTTGGGAACATCAGTGCAAATGGTTTTTGATCACGTTGCTTTCTTGCACGTAGTTCAAGAATTGCTTGTTCATTCAATGCATCAACTATTAATTGAAATCCACCAATTCCTTTAAATGCAATTATTTTCCCTTCGTAAATTTTTTCCACGCAAGTATTGAGCGCATTGTTATGAGCTTTAATCAAATTTGCAGAATTACCATAAAGCTCAATTTGCGGTCCACAATCGTGACAAGCTATTGGTTGTGCATGATATCTTCTATTGGAAATATCTTCATATTCTTTTCGGCATTCTGCACACATGAAAAAAGTTTTCATAGTTGTGTTTGGACGGTCGTAGGGTAATTTTTCAATTATTGAAAATCTTGGTCCGCAATTTGTACAGTTGATGAATGGATAAAGATACCTTCGGTTATATGGATCGAACAGCTCTTCCAGACAATAATTACAAATTGAAATATCGGGTAAAATTAGAGCTGTCACCTTTCCATTCTTTTTACTCTCTCTAATTTCAAAGTTAGTATAACCAATTGAATCAAGAAATGTGAATTCAAGACTATTAATAACAGCAAATTGTGGTTTGTCTTTTTGAATAGAATGTAGAAATTGATCTAATCCATTTTTATCGCCTTCAACTTCAATTGTTACTCCAGTAGTTGAATTAAAAACAAAACCAGTTAGATTATTTTCTTTGGCAATGCGGTGTATGAATGGTCTAAATCCTACACCTTGCACTGCTCCTTTTATATCAATAGAAAGTCGAACTTTCATTTTTATTGATCTGTGTTTTTAACCACTTGCACCATTTATCAATTCCATCATCAGTTACACACGATGTTTCAAATATTTTTAAAGAAGGATTTATAGAAAGTGCATTTTTCTTAAGCTTGGCTAACGAAGAATTAACGTGTGGAAGAAGATCAGTTTTATTAATAATTAGGACAGAAGAATTTCTGAATACTGACGGATATTTCAATGGTTTATCATCTCCTTCGGTTATACTTGTAACAACAACCTTAATATGCTCGCCAAGATCAAATCCGGCTGGACATACTAAATTTCCAACATTTTCAATAATTAATAATTCTATTTCTTCTTTCTCTATACTGGAATATGCATCCCTGACAAGATTAGCATCTAAATGACATGCTCCATTTGTTACAATCTGAACAACTGGAACTTTGAAAACATCCAACCTTTGAGCATCAAGATCGGTTTGAACATCTCCTTCTATTATTCCAAATTTTATTTTTTTACCCCATCTTGCTAATGACCTTTCAATCAAACTTGTTTTACCTGAGCCGGGTGAGCTTAGAATATTTATTACAAAAATCTTTTTTTCATTAAAAAAATCTCTGTTGTTCGCGGCGATTAAATCATTTTTCTCTAAAATTTTTTTTTCGATTGTAATAACACTCATAATAACTCCTTGATCAATCGTTTATTTCTATAAGATCAATTGACATTTCATTTCCGGTAATGAGATTGATATTTGAACTTCCACAATTTGAACAGATAAAAACTGGTGGTTCAATTTCAATTTTACTGCGGCAATCAGAGCATTCAATAATTAACGGAACAGTTTCAATTTCTAATTTTGTATTGGAAAATTTAGAATTATTAATAACCACTTCGAAACAGAATTGAAGTGAGTCAGAAAGGATATTACTGAACTTTCCTATCTTTACTTTTACTTTTGAAACTTGGCGATAACTTTCTGTAGGAACGTTTGTTTCTAAAATATTAATAATTTCTTGAGCAATAGAAAGTTCATGCATATGCATTAACTCCGAATTTGCATAACGAAAAATTTATCTTGCAACTTGTAATAAATATACGAATTTTAAAGTATCAGAAACTACTAAAAACATCTTTCAAAGTTTTATTGGATTTATTTTTCCAGGAGAAGCTTATTGAATAACGAGTTATTAATCTTATTAGGCACAGCTGCTTCTGTTGGTATAATCCACACTATCCTTGGTCCCGACCATTATATCCCATTTATAGCTTTAGCAAAATCCGGGAAATGGACTTTTAGAAAAACTATTTTCATAACTGTCGCTTGCGGAATTGGACATGTACTTGGTTCAGTATTAATTGGTATAGTTGGATTAACATTTGGAATTGCTCTAAATCAAATAGAATATATTGAATCACTAAGAGGTGAGATCGCATCGTGGCTATTAATAAGTTTTGGAATTATCTACTTGATATGGGGAATAAAAAATATTTTCAGAAACAATCCACATTCACATAAACATTTTCATATAGATGGCACTCAACATATACATAACCATTCTCATACACAAAATCATGTTCATGTTCATGATCCAGAAAAGCATAAAAAGTTAACTCCTTGGATAATGTTTATCATTTTTATTTTGGGACCATGCGAAGCATTAATTCCTATACTTTTGTACCCAGCAGCTATGCAGAGTGCAAGCGGTGTTCTCCTAGTTACTTTAACTTTTGGAGTTTTTACTGTGCTTACAATGACAGCAATTGTGCTTAGTTCAGTTTTTGGGCTGTATAAAATTAAATCGGGTAAATTTGAAAAGTTCTCCTATCTACTCGCTGGAATCGTGATTACACTTTGCGGAATTGCAATAAAAGTATTTGAATTATAACTTTTCATTTTATACAAGACAAAAGACGACTTAAAAGAGAGATTAATATTTATTGTCTTAATACATATTTCAAGTTATTTGAAATTATATTTTATAATTTTAATAAGACAATAATATTCTTTACTCTTACTTGAATAAGAATGTTAAGATTTGATAAAATGAATTGTGATGAGTTGAATCCGGAAATACTAAGTGTAAAATTTAAATTTGAAAAGCTATTTGGAAATTCAAAGCCTCCCCATTTTATTATTGCCCCAGCTTCATTAATTATTCTTGGAGATCATACTCATTATAATGATGGAATTTTAATTTCAACAGCTCTTAATAAATACACAACAGTAGTTATAAGAAAGCGTGAAGACCAATTAATTAATATTTTTGATTGTAATTTGAATTTATCAGTAAACTTTTCTTTAAATGAAATAAATGCACAGAATAGCAATCTTTTAAAACAAATAATTGGCTTGATAAAAATCTTGCACGAAAAAAATTATATAAACATTGGATTTGATTGTTTGGTTTACTCAGACGTGCCGGAATGTTTAGGACTTGGTCGCTTGGTTTCATATGATGTTAGTTTTGCTTCTGCAATAAACAAAACATTCAATTTGAAATTAGATAATTCAGAGCTAGCAAAATTAATTTTTGAAAACGAGCTGAATTATATTGGTAAAATTTCTAACATTGCTCATATTTACACTTCTTTTTATGAAAAAGAAAATCGTTTTATGAATATTGATTTGCGAACACTTCAATACAAAACTTTTGACATGTTTAAGAATAATATTGAATTGATAATTATCAATACAAAAGAAAAAATTGATGGGATAGAAAATATCTGCAAAGAAAGAATTGAAGAATGTGAAATTGGTACTAAAGGACTACGATTATATATATGGGGAATTAAAAACTTGCGTGATGTTGAACAAGAATTTCTACTGCGCCATTATCACATGTTGCCAAAAAGAATTTTTGATAGAGTTTTGTTTAATGTTAATGAAAGAATTAGAACAGAAAAAGCTTTAAAATTAATTAAATCGAGTAAAATGGAAGAGTTTGGAAAAATTTTGATAGAATCACATTGGAGTTTGGCTTATGATTATCAATTGAGTTCTGATAAACTAAATTATCTTGTTGAAACAGCATCGAATATTAAAGGAGTGTTTGGTTCAAAAATGATTTGTTGTTCGCCTTACAGAAGTACATTTACACTTGTAAAAAGGGAAAGCACAAAAATCTTTTTAAATACCATTCGTAAAAAGTATAATGAAAAATATAACGCGGATCTAGAAACTTTTGTATTCAAACCTACAGAAGGAGTTATGGAAATTCCGGCCAAATCAATTAATTGAATTATATTAACCAAAAATTAAAAGCAAATCTCAAGTAAATTCTTAAATCAAAATCAACTTGATTTTCACTTACCTTAATAATACATTTTCCATCAAATTAAACGGAGTATTAATGAGTTTTTCGGAAGACTACTTAAGCGAAGATTACGATGAAATTTTAAATGAAAATGAAGTCAGATCTAAAATTCAAGTTTCTAAAGAATATATTCTAAATGGTGCAACACTCACACATTTTAACTTTATAGAAGATACAATTCAATTATGCCTTGAGTATGACTTTGTTGAAGACGGAATTTATTTGATAGATGCTATCCTAGAAATTTCTCCTTATAACTTTGAAGGATGGCTATACAAAGGAATTTTTCTAAATAATTCTTTTTTGTTTGAGCAAGCATATGAATCACTTCAAAAAGCATTGTCATTAAATCCTAATGATGTTGAATCATATTTAAATATTTCGATTGCCGAAGATAATCTTGGTTTATTTGACGATGCGGTCGAATCCTTAAAGAAAGCATTAGAGTTAGAACCAACTAACGAAGAAATCTATTATAACCTTGGAATTTTATTTGAGAAAAAAGAAAGATTTAATCAGTCAATAGAATACTTTTCGAGAGCAGTAGAAATCTTTCCGGAATATGCAGAAGCGTGGTACGAATTAGGATTTTGCTACGAAAGTATTAATAATTTAAAATCTGCACTTAATGCTTATGAAATGTATTTAGAAAATGAGCCAGAGAATTTTACTGGCTGGTATAATAAAGGGATAATTTATTTAAGAATGGAGCAATTTGAAAAGGCAATCGATTCTTTTGAACTATCAATAGCATTAAAAAATGATTTTTCGAGTTCATGGTTTAATTGCGGTTACTCTTATAACAAAGTTGGAAGAATCAGCGACGCGATGCATGCATACAAAAAAGCTCACGAGTTAGATCCTTACGATGAAACAGTACTTTTTAACTTAGGACAGACTTATGAAGACCTTGAATCATTTACTCAAGCTATTAAATGTTACTCGGAAGCTATTAAGTTAGATGCTGAATATTATGAAGCATATTTAGCACGTGGTTATTGTTACGATTCAGTTGGCAAATATCAACTTGCATTGAAAGACTTTAATAAAGCTATCTCATTAACCAGCAATCCAGAAGATGCTTGGTTTGCAAAAGCTGATCTTGAATATTCACTCGGTAAATTGAAAGAATCAATTTCTAGTTACAGCAAAGCAGTTGCACTTAATAAAGATAATTTTGGTGCCTGGTTCAAATTAGCTGAAACAAATTTTGAAATAGGAAGCTGGTCAGAATCTTTAACCGCTTATGACAATTGTATAAGACTAAAACCCGAACATGCTGCATCGTACTATGGGAAAGCTAAAATCAATTTTTTGATCAGCAAAACACAAGATGCAATTGAGTGTTTAAGAACGGCTTTTACAATCGACCCAAATATTAAAAATGATTTTACTAGGGATTATCCGGAAATTAAAACTTCTAAATTGTTTTCCAAACTTCTTGAGGACAATAAATAAATTTATATGCAGTATCAAAATAAATTTAATCACAATACAAAAATAGTTGGAGTAATTGGTCATCCAATTAAACATTCTTATTCTCCATTAATGCATAACATCGCTTTTGAATTATCAAAAATGAATTACATTTACCTCCCTTTTGATGTTCCGGTAAATTCACTTAAAGATGCTTTAAAAGGAATGATTGCATTAGGCATTAAAGGATTTAATGTTACAATCCCATTGAAAGAAAAAATTTTGCCACTATTAAAAGATGTTTCTGAAGAGGCAAGCATCATTGGCGCTGTAAATACTGTTATTAATGATGATGGATTATTAAGAGGATTTAATACTGATGTAAATGGAGTGGTTGAATCGTTAAATACATTTAAAGATGAACTTCAAGGTGCTGAAGTTTCTGTTATAGGTTCTGGCGGTGCGGCTAGGAGTGTAATTTACGCATTGATTAGAAATTTTAAGGTTGGTCATATCAATATAATTAATAGAACTGAACAGACTGCAGAATCTCTAAAAGAATATTTTTCTTCTAAAATGTTATTCAAAGAATTTAAGGCATTTAATTTAGTTCCGCCTGATTTGGTAAGTGTGTTTCAAAATTCTGCAATGATTGTTAATACAACTCCAATGGGAATGTATCCCGAGATTGATGATGCTGCAACAACAATTAAGGAATCATTTAAAAAAAATCAGCTTGTGTTTGATGTTGTATATATGCCGGTTAAAACAAAACTTCTTAAAAATGCAGAACTGCAAGGCGCAAGAATTGTTACCGGATTAAAAATGTTTGTTGAACAAGGGGCGCGAGCTTTTGAACTTTGGACTGGCGAAAAAATGCCAATCGAAAAAGTCCAAAGAACGTTGGATTTCTATCTTAATAATTAAGTTAATTTCATTAAAGCATCTGAAATTCTATTGGATGCTAATTCCAAATTTTCAATTGAGGCTGCAAAAGACATTCTAATATATCCTTCAGCGCCAAAAGCACTGCCGGGTACAACAACTACTTTTGCTTCTCTCAAAATGAATTCAGCAAGACTAGCTGAATTTAGTATCGCATAAGAATTATATCTTTTCCCAACAAACGAAAAAGTGTTAGGGAAAAGGTAAAACGCTCCATGTGGTTTAAAACATTTGATCCCTTGAATCGAAGAAATTTTATCGTAAAATTTATTTCTCCTGATTTCGAATTCTTTTCTAGAATTTATAATTGATTCTTGTTGACCGGTAATTGCTTCTAAAGCCGCGGCTTGAGAAATGGAAGATGCATTTGAAGTTGAATGACTTTGAAGTTTATTCATTGCATGAATTATTTTTTCACTCGCCGCCGCATATCCAATCCTCCACCCCGTCATTGAATAAGATTTCGAAACACCATTAATTGTTATTGTCCTTTCCTTTATTTCTTGGTTTAAAGCAGCAATGCTTTTTGTTTTACAGTTGTCAAAAATTATTTTTTCATAGATTTCATCCGAAAGAATGAAAAATTTTTCCTTTTCAATAACAGTAATTAATTCCTTTAATTCTTCTTCTGTATATACCGTTCCGGTCGGATTACTCGGAGAGCATAGTATTAACAGTTTAGTTTTTTCCGTAATCGAATTTCTTAATTGTTGTGAAGAAATCTTAAAATTCGTTTCTTCATTTGTCATGATAAATTTAGGATATCCGCCAGCTAAAAGAACCATTTCAGGATATGATGCATAGTAAGGAGATGGAATAATAACTTCATCGCCATCATTAACAACTGCTTGAATTGCATTATAAATACTTTGTTTTGCACCATTTGATACTATGATTTCACTTGGGGAATATTTCAGTCCATTTTCCCTATTATACTTTATTGCAATTGCTTTTCTTAATTCAATTGTTCCAGAGTTTATTGTGTATTTTGTGAAATTTTCATTAATCGCTTTTATTGCAGCATCTTTAATATTTTGTGGAGTTGGGAAATCCGGTTCACCAATGCTCAAATCCAATATAGATTCTCCTTTTGATTTAAGTTCAATTGCCATTTGTGCAATTTTCATTGTTGGTGATACATTTATTTTCTTTATCCTATTCGATAATACCATCTCAATTCTCCAAAATAAACACTATAAAATTTACAAAACTTTGCATTTAATATAATATTAGATTAGAAAAGTTTGTGATGAATTTTTTGAATGGTTAGAATAATCTACAATTAGATAAATAATAAGACCTATTAATTCACAGTAGCTATTTGAAAATTTACTTTACCAGTAAAAGAACCAAGTGTAAATTTAACTTTATCTAATAAAGCTGGTAAATTAACAGAAGCTCCTTGTACTGCGTCTGCTTGAATTCTTCTTTCAAAAATATTTTGACCAGTTTTAGTTGTTACCAAAACTTCAACAGTACCGCCTTGCCATTCTGAAACAATTAAATCAATTTTTACTGAGTTCGATATTATGACTATTGTCTGTTGATCGGTAATTGAGACTGACTTTGCAGTAAGGTTATATTTAAATACTTCAACATTACTTGTAATATTTGGATTGTAATCTACTTTAGGAACTTCAACATCTGTTGAGCTTTCTTTACATGATACAAAATTCAATACTACTATTAAGCTTATAACACTTAAAAAAATCTTTTTCAATTCTTTCCTCATTTCTTTTATTAAAACTACCTAATCAATAATGCAATTACAATGTAAATTACTATCTCAAACAACATATTACAAATTAAAAAAAGAGGCTGCCTTAGTTATTTCAGATTAAAGCAACCTCAATTCATCAATTTGTTATCAATTACTAAAGTCTTTTCGGACCAGCACTAATAACTTCTTGCGAACATCCTTTGACAAAAAGTTTGAAATTTTCATTGAAGCGTGCTGCTAATGCGTCATATTTTTTCCAATATTCATCTTTACTGCCCCAGGAATTTTCTGGATACAAAACATCTTCCGGAACATCCGGACAGCTCATTGGAACTTCAAAACCAAATAATTTGTCTTTCCTATACTTAACATTATCGAGTTTACCATCTAACGCAGCATTAAGCAGATTTCTAGTATGCTTAATACTAATTCGTTTTCCAACACCGAATCTTCCGCCGACCCATCCAGTATTAACAAGCCAAACATTCGCTTTATGTTTTAGAATTCTCTGTTTAAGCATTTCTGCATACTCAAAAGGATGACGAACCATAAACGGACCACCAAAACAAGCTGAAAAAGTTATTTGCGGTTCAATACCTAATCCAATTTCAGTTCCGGCGATTTTAGATGTGTATCCGCTAATGAAATGGTATTGCGTTTGCTCTGGAGTTAATCGCGCAATTGGAGGCATTACTCCCGAAGCATCACAAGTTAGAAATATAATATTTTTCGGATGTGTTCTAACGTAACCATCCTCAATAACATTTGGAATAAATTCAATTGGGTAAGAGCATCGTGTGTTTTCTGTAATTGTATCATCATCGAGATCAATATTTCTTGAAACTGGATCGAACACTACATTTTCTAATATTGTACCAAATCGATGTGTAGTAGAATAAATCTGCGGCTCATGTTCTTCTGATAACCGAATTACTTTTGCATAACATCCACCTTCAAAATTAAATACTCCTTGAGAACTCCATCCATGTTCATCATCACCAATTAATCTTCTCTTAGGATCTGCAGATAATGTAGTTTTTCCCGTGCCGCTTAGTCCAAAGAATAATGCAACATCGCTACTGTTGCCAACGTTGGCAGAACAATGCATAGGCAGAACATCTTGATATGTAAGTAAAAAATTTAGTACAGTGAAAATTGATTTCTTAATTTCACCAGCATAAAGTGTATTGGCAACGATTGCAGTTCTTTGATCGAAGTTTAGAATAATTGCTGTGTCAGTTCTTGTTCCGTCTGTTATTGGATCTACTTTAAATCCGGGTGCTGAAATAACTGTAAACTCCGGAACAAAATTTTTCAGTTCATCCCTATTACTTGTTGTGATAAACATATTGCGGACAAATAAACTATGCCAAGCTTTTTCTGTTATTATTCTAACCGGCATTTTATAATCAGGATCTGCTCCAGCGTAAACATCTTGAACAAAAAATTCTTCACCTTGTGCCCAAGCATGAAATCTTCCAATAAGTTGAGACCATTTTTCATGTGCATACGGACGATTGTAATTGCCCCACCAAATATCTTTTTCGGTTGATTCTTCACGAACAACAAATTTATCAGATGCTGCTCGTGCGGTGTGTTTGCCAGTGTTTGCCAGCAATGCGCCCCCTTTAACAAGTTTTGCTTCATTACGGAAAATTGCTTCTTCATATAGTGCTTCTTCTGGAAGGTTCCAATATACTCTATCAAGATGCGTAATCCCTTGATTTTTCAATCTAAAATCTGAAGCAAGTTCCATTGCTTGTTTACTTGCTGGGGTGTTGAAGTCTAGATATTTGCTCATGACCAATCCCTCACTAATTTTCTATCACCAATATAAAGTTCGTTCGGTGCGTTTGGGTCGAGCGCCCACTTCATTCTTTCTATTCCATCAATAATTTCTTTGATCGCACCGCAATAACTTATTCTTAAATATCCATCAAGACCAAATTCTTTTCCAGGAACTGTTAACACCATTACCTTGTCAATCAAGAAGTTTGATAATTTTTGAGAATCTTTTTCATAAGCACTAAAATCTGCAAAGCAATAAAAAGTTCCATCTGGCGGAGTTACTTTAACACCATTAAAAGATCTCAACAAACCGATTAAAACATTTCTATTGTTTTCTAAGGTAACTCTCAAACTTTCAACACTAGATTGAATTCCATTCAATGCACCAACTGCAGCTTTCTGTAATAAAACAGAAGGTCCGCTTGTTTGATGCCCTTGAATATTGGACATAGCTTCAATTACTTTTTTGTTACCAACTGCCCAGCCAATTCTAAACCCAGTCATTGCATATTGTTTTGAAACACCATTAACAATTATCAACTTAGATTCTTCAACAGATTTTTTTGTGTAATCAAATGCTGATATCGGTTTCTTTCCATCAAAAACTAAACGATGATAAATATCATCCATTATTAAATAGATGTCTTTCTTCTCGCAGAATTCAACTATTTCAGCAATAAACTCTTCAGGATACATCGCACCGGAAGGATTGTTCGGACTGTTAATAATTATTGCTCTAGTATAACTTCCAACTCGTTGTTCAATGTCTTTTAAACGTGGATAAAATGTTCCGTCTTCTGGAAGTACTGGAACTGGAATAGCGCCGCATAGTTTAGCCATGTCTGGGTAACTAACCCAATAAGGTGCCGGAAAAATTATTTCTTCTTGTGGATTTAATATTGCTTGCATTGCAACCATGATCGATTGTTTTGCACCACCAGAAGCAATTACATTTTCTGGCTTAACTTTTCTGTGATAGTATTCTTCAGTATAACGAATAATTGCTTTTTTTAAGTCTGGCGTTCCGTCTGCTGGTGCATAACGAACTTCACCAGAATTAATCATATTTACTGCTGCCAGAAGAGCATCCATAGGTGCTCTGCTTTTTGGTTCTCCACCTCCAAGATGAATTACGGGATCTCCTTTCTCTCTTAAGATCGCTGCCTTTTCATTCAGTGCCAAAGTGGGTGACGCTTTAATTGATCTTGCAATTTGACTGAGACTCATATTTTTTCCTTAAGTGACCGATAATTATTTGAAAATTTACCTTCGAAACTTATTGAGTATTAAAACACCAAACAAGGAAAATTGAACAACTTTTTAGTGATTTTTCAATCCATCTTTACTTTTGCTAGATACAAAATTAATAATAACCCATTAGGGATTATTTTACTTATCAAATTCTTCAAAACTTTTTGATATTTTATTTATATTCAAACATGAGTGAGTTCATATGAATTGGAAAGAATACTATAGAAATTGAACAAAAATTCGGCGGTGAAATTGTTTGGCACCCTAATGAAGAGTATATCAACCGCAGCAATATCAAACAGTTTATGGATTTTTATAAAATCACTTCATTTCATGAGTTGATAAAAAGATCAACAAATAACATAGAGTGATTTACTAATTCTAAAATCGAATTCCTTGATATTCAATTTTACAAACCTTTTGAAAATGTTGTAGATATAACGGATGGAATTTAGTTCCCAAAATGGTACGTTAACGGTGAAATGAATATCGTTCACAACTGTATTTATAATTGGATAATTAATGAAGCAGTTCAAAACAGAATAGCTTTTATTTGGGAAAGTGAAGAAGGCAATTCAAAATCATTCACTTATTTAGAACTTTATAGACAAGTTAATAAAACTGCTAATTCATTAAAGCAGCTTGGAATCAAAAAAAGTGATATTGTTGCTCTATTTATGCCGATGACGCCGGAAATTATTTTTGCACTTTTTGCAATTGCAAATATCGGCGGCGTGGTTCTTCTTCTCTTTTCTGGTTATGGTGCTAGTACCATTTTACAAAGGTTGAAAGACTCGAACTGCAAATGTTTGTTTACTTCAGACGGAGTTTTTAGAAAAGGAAAAATTATTTACTTAAAATCTATAGTTGAAGAAAGCTTGAGTGATGTTTCTACTGTTAAACATTTAATCATTTCAAAAAGATTTGGAACAAAAATAAACCTCAAACATAACCGAGATTATTTATGGAGTGATTTAATCGACTCCCAAATTGATAAGTGCGAAACAGAAAACACATCTGCTTAAGATTTGCTTATGTTGATTTATACATCCGGAACAATTGGTCAGCCAAGAGGTGCAGTTCACACGCATTGCAGCTTTCCGATTAAAGCTGCTCAGGATATGTCATTCGGAACAGATGTTCATCCGGGAGATGTTATTTACTGGATAACTGAAATGGGCTGGATAATGGGTCATTTGCTGGTGTTTGACGCAACATTGCCCGGTTCAACTTTTTTAATTTAGGACGGCTCTCCAGATTATCTGGAAATTGACAGACTCTGGGCTTTAGTTGATAAACATAAAATAACTCAACTCGGAGTTTCACCAACATTAATTAGAACGATGAGTCCATTTGGTGAAGAACTAATAAGTAAACATGATTTATCTTCTCACAAGTTTTTCGCATCTACAAGCGAGTAATGGAATCCAGCTCTGTGGACATGGCTTTTTGAAATTGTTGGAAAGAAAAAGATTCCAACTATAAATTACTCCGGCGGAACTGAAATCAGCGGTGGTATTGTTATGGGAAATCTTATCCTTCCTTTAAAGCCAACAGCATTTAGCGATACATGCCCAGGAATTGATGCAGATGTATTTAACGAAAATGGAGAATCAATTAGAAACCAAGTTGGCGAACTAGTAATCAAAAAACCATGGATTGGAATGACACGCAGATTTTTTTAATAAAAATCAAAAATATCTTGAAACGTATTGGTCTCGATGGAAAGATATTTGGGGTCACGGAGATTTTGCTGCAGTTGATGAAGTTGGATTGTGGTATATTCTAGGAAGGTTAGATGATACAATTAAAGTTGCCGGCAAAAGAGTTGGTCCAGCTGAGGTTGAATCTGTATTAGTTTATCATGAAAATATAATTGAAGCTGCTGTAATTGGAGTTCCGCATGAAGTAAAAGGAAATGAAATTATTAGCTTTTGCGTTCTCAAAAATAAATCTGTTGATGTAAAAATTTGATGTGACGAATTGAAAAATGAAATTGCAAAAGAAATGGGAAAACCATTCAAATCTAAGGAAATTTATTTCGTAAGCGATCTGCCTAAAACACGCAATGGAAAAGTTATGCGCAGAATTATTAAGAATGCGTTTCTTCAAAATGAAATTGGGGATATTTCAAGACTGGTAAATCCTAAGTGTGTCGAAGAAATTTTTGCACTGAATATAACGTAGGGAACGGTCTATGACCGTTCCTAAAATTGAATGAATGTGTCATTAATTCGATATTAAAAAAATTTTATGCTGCCAAGGAACAGTCCTTGAGAGCTTGGAAGAAAATTACTGCTTTGTAAATTCCATTTTAACTGGGATAGCACCGAATGTCGGAACTTGTAAAGTCCTTTCAAGTGTAAATTTATTTCCCGAAAGTGTATAAGGAGTTTCCTCAATCGTACCATCATTACTTTTTAAAGTAAGCTTGCCGCCAGACACACTCCATGTTCCGGCATCTGAACTTGGACCGTCTGAATCACTATAATTCGCAGTAAATGTCCTATCACTTTTCATTACTATAGTGGCACTAAAACCAACAGTCTGCGGAGATAATTCAGTGTTGCCAAGTGAGGTTAAAATTATTTTCGTTAGAACCCAGGTTCCAACTAATGCATCGCCCTCAGAAGAAGTAGGATTATCGTCCTTACTGCAGCCAGTAAGTAATAACATGCTTGTAATAAGCAGTAACGAGATAAATTTAAAATATAATTTCATATTTCTCCCAAAAAGAATTAAATATTTTACAAAACATTTTTACATGAAAAAAGTTCAATAGAATCTAAAATCAATTTAACAAAAAATAATATTAAAGTTTTGTTTGAAACGAGAACTTCATCAACTTCGGGTTGACAAGTTTTATATAATCTTTATATGACATTTGAATTAATTCTGTATGTGTACCGGCATTAAATGCAATTTCTTCATCATCTGCCAAACTTTCTGCCGAGTAAACATCAAGTCCGTAAAGATTTCCAAATGGCGGCATAGCACCAACTTCGCATTCCGGGAATTTGTCTTTAAATTCCATTTCATTTGCAAGACGAACATTGTCAGCTTTTAGTAACTCTTTCAGTTTTTCAAAATCAATTTTATAAGACGCCGGCAATACACATAACACCATTTTGCCATCAACTTTAACAACTACTGTCTTTGCTAAATCTTTCCCTCTAATATGCGCTGAGGCGGCAATTTCTTGAGAAGTATAGGCAAGAGAATGTTTGATTGTTACGTATTTAACTTTGTTCTGATCCAAAAACTCTTTTAATTTTTTCGATGGCATGATAACCTCCAAATTTTTTTATTTGCGACAATTCAACATTTTGCAGAAAAGGAGGAGTTAACAATTTTTCCAATATAAGTAAGACTTCCATTAAGAGGACAGAATTTGAAAAGTTCAGTCATTTAAAATGTAGCAACTAAATTAATTGAAGTCAATCTATCTTTTAACTTCACACTATTTTACATATTTTGGAACGCAATAAACAAAATTTAATCTAGAAAAGATTAAAATTAAGGAACAATGATAGTCAAGAAATCAATCGGACAGCAAAAGATTAAGATAAATTCACCCTGGAGCTGGATTCCAACTTTATACATATCACAAGGGCTTCCATTTATTATTGTTACTTCATTCTCCGTCATAATGTACAAGAGGCTGGGAATTTCCAACACCGAAATTGCACTTTACACAAGCTGGCTTTACTTGCCTTGGGTGATTAAACCATTATGGAGTCCCGTAATTGATGTTTTAAGAACAAAGCGGTTTTGGATTACATTTACTCAGTTATTTGTTGGTGCTGGAATGGCTGGAGTAGCGCTTACAATTCCCGCTCCGGATTTTTTTCAATTTACACTTGCATTTTTTTGGATCATCGCTTTTAGCTCATCTACTTTTGATATATCTTCCGATGGTTTTTATATGCTTGCATTAACTGAAAAACAACAATCTTTTTTTATTGGATTTAGAACTGCATTTTACAAAGCAGCTTTAATTGGCAGTCAAGGTTTGCTAATAATTTTAGCTGGACAACTTGAAACTCATTTAACAATACAGCCCGTTGAATTTAGAGTTGCGGCTAATCCGGAAAAATTTTTTGAAAATACCATTCAAGTCGATACCACTGAAGTAAAATCCTTACCCGGAAATATAAAATTAGTTGCGAATCCAACTATTCTAGAAATCGGAACAAAACCAATATCAGAACAATCAGTAAATTTTTATAAAAGCTTTGCTAAAAAATTTAACATGATGAATGGTTTTATTCCCAGCGAGTTAATGCCTCCGGATACTACAATTTCGGATGAGTTAGCTGGGAATATAGGAATTGTAAAATTTCATCTTTCAAAAGCTCCAAGTGCTGAAAAAGAATACGATGTAAACTTAGAATTTTTAGAAGGGACTGCTGGAATAAATATTATTGAAGGAAATAATTTTAAATTCAATTCTAAGAATTGGAATAAACCGGCATTTGCTGTTATTCAAATTGATCCTACTATACAAAAAAATACTGGGGCAACTTTTAAATTACAGTCGGATAAAGTTCCACTTGCGTGGTTGTTCACTTTTTCAGTTCTTGCAATTTTAATTTTCTTATTTTTTTTCTATCATAAATTTATTCTTCCTCAGCCAGTAACAGATAAATCTGTTGCAACATTTCACCAAACTACTCCGGCAAAAGAATTTATAAGAGCTTTCACCAGATTTTTTGAAAGAGATAAAATTTTAATCATCATTGGATTTCTGCTCTTTTTCAACTTCAGCGAGGCACAAATAATTAAAATGATCAATCCGTTTTTACTTGATCAAAAAATTTCTGGGGGTTTAGCATTAACAACAACCGAAGTTGGACTCGGTTACAGCACAATTGGAGTAATTGCATTATTGATTGGCGGAGTAATTGGCGGATATATTATTTCTTTTGTTGGTTTGAAAAAAATGTTATGGTGGATGTTGATATCAATCAACCTTCCAAATTTTATCTATGTTTATTTGGCCTTTATGCAGCCTTCAGATATTAATCTAATTTATTTTTCTATTGGCATAGAGCAGTTTGGATATGGATTTGGATTTACTGCATTCATTATGTACATGATTTATATCTCAGAAGGTGATTATAAAACTTCTCATTTTGCTCTTGCTTCTGCTTTTATGACATTAGGATTGATGATCCCTGGAATGTTTAGCGGCATAATTCAACAAGCTATTGGTTATCAGTACTTTTTCATTTGGTTAATAATCGCTGCAGTTCCTTCGTTTATTTTGGCTAAGTATATTCCTCTTGATAGTTTATTTGGAAAGAGACATAATATTAATGAGCAGTTATAATTTTTTCTTCTAATCAAATTAATAAGAACATTAAATAACAAATAACGTCTAATTACAAAAAATTGGTGCGGTTTGAATTTAGAAAAAATAATTGAAGTTAAAGGTCTTACAAAAAATTTCAGAAAATTAATTGCTGTTAACAATCTTGACCTAAATGTTTATAGTGGGGATGTTTTTGGATTTCTCGGTCCGAATGGAGCCGGCAAAAGCACTACAATCAGAATGCTTCTCTCTTTGATTAAACCAACTGCCGGTTCGATAAAAATATTTGGAATGTCCTTAAAAGAGAATCGAGAAAAGATTTTACGTAAAGTTGGTGCAATAGTTGAAAAGCCTGATTTTTATATGTACTTGACTGCTTACAAAAATTTAGAAATACTTGGCAAGATTTCCGGTGGTGATACCTCATACAAAAAAATAATGGAAATGCTCGAATTGGTTGGACTATCGAAACGTGCAAAAAGTAAAGTGAAAACATATTCTCATGGAATGAAACAGCGGCTCGGCATTGCACAAGCATTGCTTCATGACCCGGAGCTAATAATTTTAGATGAACCGACAACCGGACTTGATCCTCAAGGAATGAAAGAAATACGAGATTTAATTTTGTACTTAAGTAAAACAAAAAATAAAACTATCTTTCTTTCCTCTCATATTTTACGGGAAGTAGAGCTTATTGCATCAAGAATGATTATCATTAATAAAGGGTCAACACAAGTAGAAGGAACGGTAGAAGAATTATTAAACTCCGATCTCATGAGCGTTTCTGTAGAAGTTGACAGAATGGATGAAGCAGTCAAAATTATTCATGAATCTCAATGGCATGAAAAGTTAAAAAATGTAAATAAAAAAGAGATGCAATTTGAATTAAGTAAAGAAGAAATCTCTGCACTGAATAAATTTTTAGTCGAAAAAGATTTTGCGGTAAGTGCTGTTGTTCCAGTCCGCTCTCTTGAAGATTATTTTCTTAAAATTACCGAAGGGGGCGATAAATGAGCACATTAATTTGGGTCGAACTTCAAAAGATCTATAAAAAATGGAGAACCTATATTGGGTTTTTGGCAATTGGTGTGCTAGTCCCGATTGTGCAAATTGCTCTTTACTTTACCGGCGAAGGATATGTAAAAGCACTTACAAGAAATTTTCAAGATTCATTTATTTTTGTCGGTAATTTATTTAACGGCTATTTGATAGGATATCTTCTGCTCTCTTCCCTATTTATTCACATACCATTTTTAATTGTATTAGTAGGCGGGGATATACTTGCAAGCGAAGCAACTGCCGGAACATACAGAATGTTATTAACGCGTCCAGTTTCAAGATTAAAAGTTGTGACAGCGAAATATATTTCTGGAATTATCTATGTAGCAACTTTGCTAGCATTTCTTGCCTTGCTCAGTCTTGGCATTAGCTGTTTAGTATTTGGAACTGGCGAACTAATTTCTTTTAGAGGAAAAATAATAATTTTTGCTGCAGATGATATTCTATGGCGTTTTGCCGCCGCATATGGTTTTGCATTATTAAGCATGTCGACTGTTTTCGCGCTTGCGTTTCTATTTTCATCAATGGTAGAAAATGCAATTGGACCAATTGTAGCTTCTATGGCAGTGATAATTATTCTCTTCATCCTTTCAGCACTTCCAATAGATTTCTTTAAAGATATTTCGCCCTACTTTTTTACTTCGCACATGATTCAGTGGGACGGGTTTTTTCATGATCCAGTTGATTATAAAGATATTATCGAATCAGCTCTGATTATGTTTGCCCACATTGTCGGATTGTATTTAATAACTACTTATATATTTATCAAGAAAGACATATTAAGCTAAATAAGAGGTAATGATGAAAAAATTTTCGATCCTATTTTTTATAGTAAGCACATTAATTTTTGCACAACAAAAAGATCCGAACAAATTACTTAACCGAATAGAAGAAAAATTTAACAAAGTAAAAGATTACGAAGTTGATGTGTTAGTAAAATTAGATTTTGAAATGATCAAAATCCCGGAATCGAAAGCAAAGATATATTTTAAGCAGCCAGATAAAATTAAAATTGACTCCAAAGGTTTTGCTATGCTTCCAAAGCAGAGCACTAATTTTTCTCCAACACAGTTTTTAAAAGGTGATTTCACTGCGCTTTATGTGAGATCAGAAACTGTTGATAATAGAAAACTTGATGTGATCAAAATAATTCCAAATAGCGATTCGACCGAAGTAATTCTTTCCACACTCTGGATTGATGACGCAGAACAATTGATCCGTAAAGTTGAAACAACCGGCAGACGATCCGGCACTATTCATATTTTTGTTGATTATAATGGAAATAAATTTGGTCTTCCATCACAAATAAAATTCGAGTTCAATTTAGGCAGTATTCAAATTCCGGAAGATCCACGGCAGCAAAAAGAAAAAACTGAAGATGAAAAAAGACCAAGAGGCAGACAGCAATTATCTGGCTCGGTTATCATTTATTATTCAAACTACAAAGTAAATCAAGGTATTGCTGATAGTTTCTTCGATGAAAAAAAAGAGAAAAATTAATCCAATCAAAACTACATTGCATTTATATTTACAAATAATCAACTTGTAAGTAACAAAAGGTTGAAAATTTATAGAATAAGAACTAACCATCTATCAATTTAATATTTACAAACAATTAGGTGGTTTATGCAATCATTAAAATTCATTTTTGTATTCCTAATTATTTTTTGTTCACTTCTAAAAGCACAAAGTTATTACCAAGTTTCTGTTAGTCCGGCTTTGTATAAAAGTAAAGACAATAAAGGTTTTAATATTGATGGAGTTGGAATTAATGCTGCAGTTTCGCGCGCAATTACAGAAAGATTATCTCTCTCTTTCAGTGTTGGTTATTTTGATTTTCTTAAGAATGATGACTATGGAAACATTCGAGAATTTGTTCCCTCGCCTTTTACTCCATCCCTTCGTGAAGAATATGATTACTTAATTCCTTTTAGGTTAGCCGGTAAATATTTTGTAGGCAATAAGAATTTCAATCCTTATTTAACTGTTGAGTGGGCAATTAATTATTTATCGAGAGATATTTATTCCTATTCAAATTATATAACAAGAAAACTTAATGATAAGGCTTTTCATCCATCATTTGGTATTGGAATGGGTGCTCTATTAAATATCTCTGAGAATTTTTCTGCAGATGTTATGTTTGTTGGGCATTTCGGAAAAATTATTAATCAGTTTGTTTTATTCCAAGCTGGGATAAGTTATTATTTATAATGGAACTATTAGTAAATATTCGGAGAGAGTTATATCAATAATAAAATTATCACATTAGCATTTATTATAACATTTACTTCTATAATAGCGCAAACCAAAATCAACCACAAAATACTTGACGCTAATAATCTTCATTTATACTTTCAGAATATTGGCAATTTGAAAGACAAAACTGGTGCTGGTGGCGGCTATTGGATGAACCTTCCAAGCGATTCAATAATTGTATTTGATCAAGGTCCGTGGATTATTGGTAAAATTAAAAACAAAGTTCATTTAGCGTTGGTGCAATGGTATTCAAATAAACCTTCATCTATTTTTTCACCCGGTCCAATTATTAACGGTAAAGCTGCAATGTATGTTAATCCGAGTGACTCATTGAAGTACCGGATTTATAAAATATCAAAAGGTGATAATAATTCTAACTTAGATTACAAAGATTGGCCAATACAATTTGGTGCGCCAAAAACTTCGGACGGCAAACCTAAAATCTATCGGGGTCAAACATTATTTTCAGTTTTCAATGCAATGGATTCTACAACATCATATAGAGACATTTGGAAAACCTCAAGAGATACTTTGCCGATTATGCCAGTAGAAATCCATCAACTTGCATATGCATCAAAAGGGAACTCGAATGATAATGCAGATATTTTTTCCAACATAATATTTTTTGAATGGACAATAATCAACAAAGGCGACAACGCAATTGATTCCACTTATTTTTCATTATGGACTGATATTGATTTTTTATTGACTAGTAAATCATATAATATTCCTTCAAGCGATACAACTTTAAATTTAGGATATCTTTGGTCAAACAACACAACTCCATCACAACCATCAATTGGATATACATTATTATTTGGCCCATCAGTTCCTTCAAACGGCTCTACATCAATTTACAAAGGCAAATTAAAACAGAATTATAAAAATCTTGATATGACATCATTCCATGTCTTTTTTGGCGGAGGATCAACAGCTCCATTCGATCCAGCTTATTCAAGAAAAATGGCTTGGAATATTGCAAGAGGATTTTACACAAATGGAAATGTTAAAATTAATCCTTCGACAAATAAACCGACGAAATTCACTTTTTCAGGTGATCCAGTTAATGACACCGACTGGTTATGGAAAACTTATACTGGAGGAGGTGCTGGGTTCAATATCTTTTCAGGGCCATTTAATTTAGCTCCAAACGATACTCAATGGGTAATGATGGCTCTAATACCAGCGGTTGGTAATGACTACAGAGAAAGTATTAAAATAATGCGTAATAAAACTAAGATGCTAAAATCAATTCCGTATGACAGTCTTGCATTTGGTAAAATGCCAATTGCTGTTAATATTAAAAACGAGATAAATATTTTACCAACTGAAAATTTTCTTTATCAAAATTATCCTAATCCATTTAATCCAACAACTACTATTGGATACTCAATCAATAAATCTACTAATGTGAGTATAGCTTTGTATGATTTGCTTGGACGAAAAATTAGAGAATTGATAAACGAGGTTAAACCAGTTGGAACATATTCATTTATTTTACATGGGAAAGACTTATCAAGTGGAGTTTATTTTATAAAACTTCAAACAGAAAATTTTTATCAAACTCGAAAAATTATTTTGCTCAAATAAAAATAAAATTGAGGCTGCATATTTTAATTATCATAATGCAGCCTCTATAAACTACATCTTATTTGAACCAACAATATTTACACTAACCTCAATATTCTCGGCAACTTTGTTTCCGATTAGCTGATTATTAATACCGTAGTCTGATAACTTAACATAAAACTTAGCACGTACGCCAAATAAATCTCCCGGAGCGCGCTTCTTAGTTTGCTCGCTTTCATCAAGATAAGATGCTTCTGCACTTGCAACAACTTCTTTTGATACTCCGTGCATTGTATAATCGCCTTTTACTTTGAATTCAAGTTTATTATCTGCTGTTTGTTTAACATCCAGCACTTCTTTTATATCAAAAGTAATGTTAGGAAATTTTTCTGCGTTCAACCAGTTTGCTCCCCTAATATGCTGGTCTCTTAAATCAATTCCAGATTTCATTGAAGCAACAGAAACAGTAATAGTTCCTTTCAAAGTTTTAACCAAGTTTGCAACATCAAAAGTAACCGAGCCGGTAATTCCGCTTGCAGTTCCGGTTATATCCTCTAATGGAGTTGCACTGAAAAATGTCATTTGGTTTCTGCCGTTCTTATCTTCAAAGTTAAATGTCTGAGAACCAGTCGCCTTAACTTTAAATCCTTGTGCCATTACAACAACGCTCATGAAAAATAATAACACAAATGTTTTTACTACTCTATTCATTTCTACTCCTTTATTGTTGATTATTAAAATTCTTTTTTGATCTGAATACAAAAAACAAAATTGATCCTATTGCTAAAGAAATTGCACTTACTAAAAGGCTCAAATCTAAACCCCAAATGAATTTATCCTCCCAGGTTTTTTCAGTCCAGCCAAATAATTCATCCTTTTTTTCAACAAGAACTTGTGTCTTTGTAAAAATTTCTCCGCCGAATAAAAGCCACACGGCTATTGTTGCCAAGACAATCGAAACCGAAATTATCACTGCTAATTTTTGTTTTTTGTTCATAATCTTTCTAAAAATTATCTGTTTTATATTTACTTCTAAACGAATATTTTACTTCAATAGTTCCTTTAATTGAATATAACTCACAAATGCCTTAATTTTTCGATAGTATTTACTCGAAAACTCTCAATATTTACAAGGACGCAAATGAAAATTCACGAATTTCAAGCTAAAGAATTGCTTAAAAAATTTGGTGTTCCTATCCAGGATGGGATCGCTATTAAAGATATGAATGACTTTGATTCTGCAATATCAAATCTTCAATCAAGAGGATTAAATCAATTTGTTGTTAAATCACAAATTCATGCTGGTGGAAGAGGCAAAGGAAAATTATTCAATCCAAATAATCATGATGAATTAGTTCTTGAAGGCGGTGTTAAATTTACAACCTCTGCCGAAAAAGCAAAAGAATATGCTTCTAAAATGCTGGGTAATTTACTTGTTACTCATCAAACCGGAGCTGATGGAAAAATTGTAAAGACTTTATTTATCGCAGAAGGTTTGGATTATATAAAAGAATTATATCTTGGTATTTTACTCGATCGCTCAGTATCAAAAAATGTAATAATGGCAGCAACTGAAGGGGGCGTTGAAATAGAAAAAGTAGCAGAAGAAACTCCGGAAAAAATATTAAAAGAATGGATTGAACCATCTGTAGGACTTCAAAATTATCAAGCTAGAAAACTTGCTTTTGGTTTAGGACTTGAAGGAGCGGCATTCAAAAGCTTTATTCCATTTATAATGAAACTATACAAAGCTTACGAAGAAACCGACGCATCATTGCTAGAAATTAATCCATTAATAATTACTAATGACGATCGTGTTGTTGCATTAGATGCAAAAATGAATTTTGATGACAATGCTCTTTACCGCCATCCGGATATTTACGCTTACCGCGATTTGGATGAAGAGGATCCTCTAGAAATTGAAGCGTCAAAATATAATTTGAATTATATAAAGCTTGATGGAAATGTGGGTTGTATGGTAAACGGAGCCGGACTTGCAATGGCAACAATGGATATTATCAAACTTGCCGGCGGTGAGCCAGCAAACTTTTTAGATGTTGGCGGCGGTGCAAACAAAGAGACGGTTGCAAATGGATTTAAAATAATTCTCGCAGATCCAAATGTTAAAGCAATATTGATAAATATTTTTGGCGGAATTGTAAGATGCGACCGCGTTGCACAAGGTGTTATAGATGCAGTCAAAGAAATAAATGTTTCTGTTCCAATTGTTGTTCGTCTTGAAGGAACAAATGCTGAACTCGCAAAAGAAATGCTGGAAAACTCCGGATTAAATTTTGAAGTTGCTCGTAGTCTGCAAGAAGCGGCAAAAAAAGTTACTTCAGTTTTGGATACTGTTGCTGTTTAATCTTATATTCCCTTTTGGAATCCCCAAAGGGGAAAAATTTTAGTATGATAGAAATTAAAATTACAATCGAAGCGGCACTGACTCTTCTTCTAGAAAGAATGAAGTTCGAATTGAAGTTCAGGCAAAAAGGAGGTTTAATCCATCCGAATCTTAAATTAGAAGAACTTTCATACGACCAACAGCTTGAAATTGTCGAAGCCGCAATTTTTGATACTATACTTTTATTACCATTCGATTTAATACTTCAAGAAACAAACCTTGTATATATAATTACTGAAACTGTAAAATCTCTATCGTTCATTTTGAAGAAAGAACAGTTTATAAACTACTCGCAGAAAAAAGCACGTAAACTTATTCAGCCAATTATAAAAAACTTCGCATCAATTGAAACAAATAAAGACTTCCAGTACAACTGACTATTCTCTGCTTCATAAAATATTTCTTTTGATAAATCAATAATTTTTGTAATTTTCATTGCAACTAACTATGCATTTGGGAAACATTTTTTATATAGATTTATCTCAAAATCTGTTTTACAAATCGGAGGAATTATGAAAAAACTATTATCGATTTTACTCCCCCTCTCAATTGCATTTCTAATCAATTCATCATCATGTAAAAAAGAGGAAGGCACAGAACCCAAAGAACCCACAGAAGAAAATGTTGTTGGTACAATAGGATCTCTACAAGGCGGCACAGTTAAAACAAATTCTGGTTACGAGATTACTGTTATTCCTGGAACCGTTCCTCAAAACCAAAATGGCCAGTCTGCGAATGTTACTTTTTCAATTGAAGTTCCGGTTACACCGCCGAAAGAAATTTCATCAACTGCAGAAAAAAGAGGCGATTATACTAAACTTGGCCCAGAAGGATTTACATTCAGATGGCCGGTTAGAATTACATTTCCATATCGTAACACAACAGACCCTTCAGAACTAAAACTTTTATTCTATGATGCATTGTCAAGTTCTTGGAAAGTTGTTCCAATTTCTATGGTTGATAAAGACAAAAAAGTTATCGGCGCTGATGTTATGGAGCTCGGTTATTATGTTGTCGCGAAAGTTGGTCAATCTGCACCAAAAATAACTGCTGAAGATTCAGATGGCGGATTTGAGTTTGCCGGTGACGCCACATATTATTACACATTAACTGTAGCTTCAGTTACAAATTTTAAATATGCTTGGCAATCAGCATCATGGTACAGCGGAAGAATTGTCGGATCGACTGGTTCAACCGGTTCTCAACCAACCGGCGGACCAAGACCGCCAACTCGTATTCATTTGGTTCAAGCAACTTACCAAGTTTGGATTTCAAGAACTACTCCAGGAACTCTTTCCACGCTACCTAAAATTGAAACATACACCGTTCCAGCAAGTGGAACAATTTCTCAGCCGGTTACATATTCAGGTCCTTTATCTTCTGGTTCTGGGTGGACTACACTAAGTATGCCGGGTGGTGGTACTTGGGTTCAAGGAACTCCGCAAGGATGGGCGGTTCCAACAGTAACTTATGGAACTGGAGATTTTCAGGCTACATTAACATGGGTTAATACTTCAACAAATGCATCTGATGTTGATCTTCATTTATATGGACCAAATAATATGCATGTATATTGGTCTTCACCAAAATCTTCAGATAATTCAGTTGAATTAGATAGAGATTGGCAGCGTACAGTTGGAAATGCTGTTGAAAACATTTACAGCCTTAAAACTATGCCAACCGGTTCATATAATCTAAAAGTTAATCTTTACACCGGGAACCCGGCAAGCTATAGAGTACGTGTTATCAATAAAGGAAGTGTTAAGTCCTACATTGGAAATCTTTCTACTATAAACAGCAGCGAAGATCAAAGTAAAATGGTCACTATCGAAACCTTCACAAAATAAATCATTTCAGCCGGCTGAAATATGCCGGCATCCTTTTCTTTATGTTCTTTATCAATTTTCTTTTTATTTTTATTTAGAAATTTGTTTAGTAATAAATTGAAATACATAAAAACCATATCATTATTGTTTCTTTTTTCTATTCAAACTCTTTCACAACAACTATTTATATGCAAGGGCTATACTACTGAAGGAGAACCAATAGACCCAATTCTGAATAAAAAAATTAAAGCCGGTCAGTCCGCTACAATATTATTAACATTCAAAAAAAATGAAATTACTGATAACATAATTTTTTTATATATCGATAAAATAACTTCCGATAAAAGCGAAAATTATTTTAGTCAGCTCACAAGAATTGGTCAGAACAAGAAGTGGATCGCTTACAGTTTTAAGTTTGAAGACGAAGGAAAATACGAGATTTATTACACAGATTTCAATCGGCGCAAATTAATTTCGGCTTCATTAATTGTTGAAACTCCGATTTCCAAATTAGAACATAAATCCTCTGAAAAAGATATTTTTCCAAATGCTCAAGTATTTTTTTGCGAAAGAATTTTAAATCACAAACCATACGGCGTGTATGGAACAATCCCATTTAGAAATACAAATGGCGATGCATATGTTTATTTAGTTAATAGAAATCCATTTGGATTTGAAATTATGACAGTTAAAGTTTGGAGAAGAAAAACACCGATTTCGAATTATGATGAGTTTGTTGATTCCAAAAAATTTGAAATCAAACCGAATTGGAAGGACACTTATTTCAAATACCGGTTTTCAAAAACTGGCGAATATATGTTCAGCTTCTTTAATGAAAAGGAAATATTAATCAAAACAGCTTATATTACTGTTACTAATTAAGCAAACAACGGAATGTTTATGAAAGGAATAATTCTAGCCGGCGGTTCTGGTACAAGAATGTATCCTATTTCAAAAGTATACAGCAAGCAATTAACATTGATTTATGACAAACCTTTAATTTATTATCCACTTTCTGTTTTAATGCTTGCCGGAATTAAAGAAATTCTAATCATTTCGAATGAAGAGACTATTCCATTATATAAAAAATTATTTGAAACCGGTTCTGCACTTGGATTAAATATTGAATATGCTGTTCAATCAGCGCCAAACGGAATAGCTGAATCATTTATTATCGGAGAAAGTTTTATTGGAAAAGACAATGTTTCTTTGATTTTAGGTGATAATATTTTTTATGGGAAATTAAGTTTTTATTATGAAACAGTAAAAGATTTTAAAAGTGGAGCAATAATTTTTGCTTATCAAGTAACAGATCCTCAGAGATATGGAATTGTTGAATTTGATAGAAATGGAAAAGCAATTTCAATTCAAGAAAAGCCTCAAGTCCCTCAATCAAATTATGCAATACCCGGTTTGTACATTTATGATAATGAAGTTGTAAATATTTCTAAGAACTTAAAACCTTCATCAAGGAATGAACTTGAAATTACAGACGTAAATAAAAACTATTTGAATAAAAATAAATTACGAGTTGAAAAAATTGGTCGAGGCGTTGCATGGCTTGATACTGGAACTCCAGAAGCTCTACTTAAAGCGTCAAACTTTTTTGGAGTTATAGAAGATAGACAAGGTTTGAAAGTTGCTTGTATCGAAGAAATTGCCCTTACTAAAGGGTTTATTAATAAAGACCAATTTAAAGCATTGATTGACCAAGTTCCTAATTCGATTTATAAGGATTATTTAGTAAAGGTATTGGACGAATAACTCACCAATATTTTTTAAATTCTTTTCAAATTCAAATGAAAGCAAAATCAATTTATAAATATTTATTAATTGCAGTTGGTTGGATTTTTGTTGGCCTTGGAGTTATAGGAATTTTCGTTCCATTAATGCCAACAACTATCTTTTTTATTCTTGCAGCTGCATCCTTTGCAAAGAGCTCCGAAAGATTTTACAATTGGTTGATTAATCATCCAAGATTCGGAAAGTTTATAAAAGATTATAGAGAAAAAAAAGCAATGCCGTTAAAATCAAAAATTATTTCAATTTCAATGATGGCTATTGTAATAACTACTTCTGCTTTTTTATTTACTCAGTCAATTTGGATTCGGATTTTGCTCTTTTTCATTCTCATAAGCGTTTGTATTTATATAATCTCTCTCAACACTTTGAAAGATGAGCCTTCTGCTCAAGAGAACTAAATCTATTTATTATACACTATATATTACTAGGTCAGTTTTTGATTAATGAGGCTTATTTTAATAAAGTTTATTATCTTTAATTCAAAATTTTGTAATAGAGGGTAATAGGAGCATTCTGCAAATGGGGATTTTCTCTTCTAAAACTAAAAATGAGCTCGAAAAATTAATCGAAGAGAATGACGAGTTAAAAAATACTCTTCACACCTTTGTACAGAAACATCAAAGCTTAACAGAATTAAACAATAAAATTACAGAATCACAAAAGTCCTTTTCGGATATCTCCAATGAAGTTGAGAAAATAAAAAAGCAGTTAACAAAATTCGAGGAGGATTTAACTTCAAGGAAAGCTGCTGCAAATAATGCAAATGATCTGGTAGAAAAACTTGAAGGCAGAAAAAAGGATTTGGAAAGCACAATTTCTCTGCTTGAGCAAAACAGTTCTCTTCCGGAAGAGGTACTTAAACAGCTCTCCGGTAAAAGTAGCCAGCTTGATGATTTAAATGAGCAGTACTTTAATCTTCAGAAAAATATTTCTTTCCTTAAACAAGAAGAAGAACGGCTAAATAATCTTCTTATCCAACGTGATGGAAATATGGACGATGCTCTTTTCAAATTGAGGAAAGCAGAAGATGATTTTAATAAACGTGTTACTGAGTTAAAAAATGAAGAATCTAGAAAACTCTCGATAATAAAAAATCTTGATGAAAAAATTCATTTAAGTGAAGAAATAAAAAATACGCTCGATGCTTCTATTTCGTCATTTATAAGCCAGTTAACAGAGAAAGAAAAACTTTTTACAGAATTAGCTGCTAATCGTGATAAAATTCTTGAAGAAATCCGCAAGAATAAAAGTACATATGATGAGCTTGAATATAAATTTAATTTTCATAAAGAAAATTTGTGGCGGCTTGAGGAAGATACCAAAGCGCTGGCAGAAAAAAAGATTATTCTTTCTGATGAGGTAAGAAAATTCGAATCAATTAAAAGTGAATTACAAGAGAAAATTCTTCAGCTTAGAACAAATGAGGACAATTTAAACGAATCTATCTCCTCTAAACAGAAAATTATCGAGGGATTAGAAAAAAGAAAATTTGAGGTTGAAGAAACCTATTTACAATTAGAGAATAATCTTTCACAAGTACTGCAAAAATTTATTGAGGAACAAACCTCATCAAAATCTAGAATAGCTCTGCTTAAACAAGAAATCTTGGATAAAGAAAAAGAAATATCATCGAAAGAAAGATTGCTGCTGGATAAAACTTCTCAAATAGCAGAGTATGGTGGATTAACAAAAATTCTACAAAAAGAACGTGCAACCACTGAACAAATAATAACCAACTTAAAAGATCAACAAATTGATTTGAATGAACAGCTCCCCGGACTTAGAGAAAAAATCAACAGACAAAAACTTCTAACACAGCAGTTAAAAGCTGAAATTGAACAATTAGAAGGGAAAAAAGAATCTGTCGAGAAAGAATTAAAAAGTATTATTACTCAGATAAACAATAGTTATTCAAATTTGGATGAGACAAAGCAAAAACTTCAACAAGAAGTGATTGAGAAAAGAAGTGAACTTGAAGAGATAAAAGAACAAATTGAACAATTCGAAAACGTTTTACGTGATTTGAAAGTTGAAGTGAGGCAAGTTGATACTCAAAAAGAACAATTTACTGCTAAAGTATCAGAATTAATTGCTCTGGAAAAAAGTCTTAAACACTCAATCTCAGAGCATGAAAAAAAGTTATCCGAATCCAATAATGACAATAGTAGCACAGAAAGTTAATTCTTTTCTGAATTTAACCACTTATCCGAAACAAAATCCTCTTTTGATTTTTTAATGAATAAACTTATTTTAACAAAGTTTATCATCGGAAAACTACGAATTTTTTAAAAAAATTATGACCGCTACAAAAAAAGCTTTGCTAATTATATTTTTTACAGTATTTCTTATTTCTTCTAATAGTGCACAGCAGAATACAGATAGCTTGAAATACAGAAACAATCCGAATTACAATTTGCAAATGGACATGTTTGAAGCATACAAAACTAATCGGGCGAATGTAATTATGTATGGCAATTCCCTTACTGCCGGAACCAATTGGAGTGAACTTCTTGGCAGAAATGATGTTATAGGGAGAGGAATTCCATCAGATGTGCTGATTGGTTTTTTTGCTAGATTGAATTCAATTTACAAACTGAAACCAAAAGTTGTTTTTTTAATGGGCGGATTAAATGATATTTATAATTGGACTAACGTTGACGAAATTTACTTTACATATATAAGAATTATCCATGCATTACAAGTTAGAAAAATAACCCCAGTAATACAGTCAACACTTTATGCTGGCAAAGACTGGGCAAAAGAATGGGGCGGAACCCCGGAATCAAATGCTGGAAGAAATCGTGAAGTTGAAAAGCTTAACAAAATGCTTTCTGATTATGCAAAGAAAAATAATATTGAGTATATTGATTTAGTTTCTAAAATGTCCACCAATGATAAATTTATGCGTCCAGATTTTACTTGGGACGGCATACATTTAAATGCAAAAGGCTATTTAATTTGGGCTAAGGAAGTTGAAGCAGTTCTGCAAAAATTGAAATTATAAATTGTTTAAGGGATAAATTTTCTCATGAATAAAGAAAACAAAATCAGGCATTCACTTGTACTTGTCTTCGTAACAATACTTTTACTTTTTCTGTCATCATTTATTAAAATTGAATATGACCTTTATGGAATTTATTTGCACTCGGTTGACCTATTCTCTGACATAAAATCTGACGAGGCTGAAGAAAATATTAACTACAATATTCCAAAAGCAAAAATTTTTAAAGCCGGATTTCATTTCGATGAAAAAATTACTAAGGCAATTCACTTTTGGAACCCAGATGCAAATAATTCAAATTCTCCGCAAGGAGTAAAGACCCCACTTATCGGCAACACAAAGCAGCTATCATATTTTTTTGATGCATTAAAAAAGAAAAGGTCTGTTCGTATTGCGCATTATGGCGATTCAGCAATTGAAGGCGATTTAATTACTTCTGATATCCGGGAAGTTCTTCAAGATAAATTTGGCGGAAACGGTGTTGGCTGGATGGGTATTGTATCTCAAGATATTCAGTTTAGAATGACAACTAAACACACTTTTTCAGATAATTGGGAAAACGCCTCACTTTACACCAGCAATCCGAAAGGACTTCCTCTTGGAATAAGCGGCGAAATTAATATTCCCAAAGGCAATGCATGGGTTAAATATGAAACCACAAGAGCTCGAAGATCATTAAGAGAATTTAGTACTGTTAAACTTTATTACTCTAATGCGAAAAACTCTCAGATATATTATTCTTTTAACGGCGGGGCCAAACAATCTGCAACCTTAAAAACCGGAAGCTCAGTTCAAGAATTAACATTAACATCTCAAAGCAAATCAAAATATGTAACAATTGAATTTCCTATTGCAGATCAAGCATATTTCTATGGAGTTTCTCTTGAGAATGAATCTGGATTATTTATTGATAATTTTCCGTTGCGTGGGAATACCGGCGTGGATATTGGCCAGCTTAATCCTTCTATGCTTAAAGACTTTGGAAAATATTTTAATTATGATTTAATAATTTTAGAATTCGGTTTGAACATTGCCGGCTCTGTAAGAACTGATTATTCATGGTATGAAAGAGAAATGATTAAAGTAATTAATCACCTCAAACAAGCATTCCCAAGAACAAGTATTGTAATGATCAGTGTTCATGATAAAGCTATGAAGAAGGGTTCAAATTTTATTACCGATCCTGGAATCCTTAAACTATTAGAGACTCAAAAGAATATTGCTAAACAAGCAGACGTTGCTTTGTGGAGTATGTTTGATGCAATGGGAGGTGAAAACTCTATGCCTCAATGGGTAAATGCAAATCCGCCATTGGCATTTAAAGATTATATTCACTTCAATTATTTAGGCGCAGCAAAAATTGCAAAATTATTTGTTGAATCTCTACTTGATCAATATAATAAATATAAATAAGCGCCATTATGAGTGAATTCAACTTCAAACCTCAAGAAACTTCAACACTCTGGAAACGCTGGCAGTTAAACTCACAAAAATTTCCTAATAGAGATGCAATAATTCATTGGGTGGCTGGTGAAGAGCCAGTTAGAATTACTTTCAAAAACATAATAGACACTGCAAAACAATTTTCAATAAAAATAAAAGAACTGGGAATAAAACCTGGAGAAGTTTGTGCTACGATTATCCGTCACAATCAATTCTTTTATCCATTATATCTTGGCATTTCAAGAACCGGCGCACTTCCAGCAGTTCTTGCTTTTCCTAATCCACGCCTTCATCCGGACAAATTCCGACAAGGTCTTGAGGGAATGGCAAAAAGATCTGGGTTGGATTACATTTTAACAGAAAGAGAACTTGAACCATTAATAAAACCATTGATAGAAAAACCGGGCAGTACAATCAAAGCAATTTATTTTCCGCTTGAGTGGGATATTTCCGGAGAGATTAATTCTACAATTGACAACGAGGTTGAAGAAACAGCAACAAAAATTAAAGATAGTGATCCAGTGCTGCTACAGCATTCTTCTGGAACTACTGGTTTACAAAAACCGGTTGTGCTTTCTCATCGAGCAATATTGAATCACGTAAAAAATCTTGGCGGAGCTTTAAAAATTTCTGAGAATGATAAAGTCGCAAGCTGGCTTCCACTTTATCATGATTTCGGTTTGATTGCAGCATTTCATATTCCTTTAGCATATGGAATTCCTTTAGTCCAGATCGATCCGTTTCAATGGGTGCTGGCTCCGGTGATACTGCTAGAAGCAATCACAAAGGAAAAAGCAACTCTCAGTTTCTCTCCGAATTTTGCTTATAATGTTCTCTCAGAAAAAATTGATGAAGAAGAACTAGAAGGGATTGATTTATCAAGCATGAGAATGATTGTAAATGCAGCTGAACCAATTAGACATGATAGCCATGAAAAGTTTTTACATAGATTTACAAAATACGGCTTCCCTTCAACTGCACTTGGATGTTTATACGGAATGGCAGAAGTAACTTTAGGTGCAACACTTACTGAACCCGGAAAATTAATTCCAGAAATTAGTGTTGATAGAAATGAACTTTCGCGCGGTGTAATGAAATTAGCTGACAATGATTCAGTTGTAAGAGTCTGTGTTTCATCTGGTAGACCAATTGGCGAATGTGATTTAAAAATTGTTGACGAAAATAGAAAAGATATTCAAGATGGATTGGTTGGCGAAGTTGCTGTTACTTCAATTTCTATGTTTGACGGATATAGAAACTATCCCGAAAAAACTGCTGAAGTTGTTGAAGACAAATGGTATTTCTCTGGTGATTATGGTTTCCGATGGCAAGGTGAGTATTACATCATCGGCAGAAAAAAAGATATCATAATTGTTGCCGGAAAAAATATTTATCCCGAAGATATTGAAGATGTTATGAATCAAGTTGATGGGGTGATTCCCGGACGAACAATCGCATTCGGCGAAGAAGATGTTGACATGGGAACTGAATTCGTCAGTGTTATTGCTGAAACAAAAGTTGAAACAGATGAAGAAAAAAATAAAGTTAGAATGAACATACTGAAAGCTGGAATGAGCATTGATATTGTTGTTCACAAAGTTTATTTAGTTCCGCCAAGATGGCTAATTAAAAGCTCTTCGGGAAAACCAAGCAGAAAAGCAAACAAAGAAAGAATAATTGACAAAAAAGATTCACAAGTTTGGAGCAGATAATGATATCATCTGAACTTAAACAAGTTATTCTAAAGCAGCTCAATCTTGATGATTTCGATCTTCAAGATGAAACTACGGCGCCAGAAGTCCCGGGTTGGGATTCTCTGAACCACATTAATATTGTTCTTGCTGTTGAAGCTCATTTCAAAGTTAAATTCAAAAGTTACGAGCTGTTGAGACTAAAATGTGTAGGCGATTTCCAGAAATTAGTCGATTCAAAACTGCAGAAATAATATTAAATTGCTAAGCGTATTTCTCATTTACTTGTGATTCTATATTGAATATAGATTTTCAAAAAATCCTTGACCTCTTAAGTTATAATCAAGATGATCCGCTCATTTTTAGTACAAGTCTTTTTTTAATTCTCTTTTTCTTTTTTCTTGTTATTTATAATACATTTCTAAAAAATAATTTTCTTCGAATTGGCTTTTTAATTCTCTTCTCGTTTTATTTTTACTACAAAGCTGCTGGTTATTATTCTCTCATTTTAGTTTTCTCTGCGCTAATCAATTTTTATTTTGCAAAGTGGATTGCAGCTACTGATAATTTTTCTATTAAACGAATTCATCTCCTCTTCGCTATTCTATTAAACCTAGGAATTTTAGGCTACTTCAAATACACAAATTTTGTTCTCCAGATAATTACCGATATTGGTTTGCAGCAAATGGATCCGCTTGCAATATTTTTACCAATCGGAATTTCTTTCTACACTTTCAAGTCACTCAATTATGTTTTTGATGTTTATCTCGATACATTAAAACCGACAAGCAGTTTCAGAGATTTCACATTGTATGTTGCCTTCTTTCCAAATATTCTTGCCGGACCAATTGACCGTGCCTCAGATTTTTTGCCGCAGATAAACAAAGAACCTTTTGTTTCAAAAGAAGATTTTGGTAAAGCAATCTTTTTAATAATTCTTGGCTTATTCAAAAAAGTAATAATTGCAGATTATATCAGTATTAATTTTGTCGATCGCATTTTCGATTTCCCTCTTCGTTTCACTGGTGTTGAAAATCTTTTAGCGGTTTATGGTTATGTGCTTCAAATCTACTGCGATTTTTCCGGTTACTCCGATTTGGCAATTGGAATTACACTTTTATTTGGTTTTAAATTGATGGATAATTTCAACTCGCCGTTCAAAGCAACAAGCATTGCGGATTTTTGGAGGCGCTGGCATATTTCACTTTCTAAATGGCTGCTCGATTATCTTTTCCGTCCAATTCAAATGAGTGCAAGAAGTCTAAAGATTTTTGGCAACATGATTGCTGTATTCATTACATTTTTACTTTGCGGTTTATGGCACGGAGCTGGCTGGAATTTTATTATTTGGGGTGCTATGCATGGATTTATGATGTCATTTGCTTTGCTAATTCAAAAACCGAGAGTAAAAATTTTAACTACACTTAAAATTTACAACACAAAATTCCATAAGTTTTTACAAGTCGTCATAACATTTCATTTGATTGCAATTTCATTTATTGTTTTCAGAAGTCATGATTTCCAAACAGTAATTGATGTTTTTGATCAGATCTTTTCATTCTTCCATAGTGAAGTATTTATTCAATTCATTGAAAAACTTCCGCTAATATTTGGATTAATTTTCGTCGGATATTTTTTCCATTTCCTTCCTGACAATTTTGAAAATTGGATTCGCAAGGTTTTCACAAATACCCCACTGATAGCAAAAATCCTAATTCTTACTATCGCTATTTGGATTGCAGCACAATTCAAATCTGCAGATATCCAGCCTTTTATTTATTTCCAATTTTAAAATTTATTATATCGTTTTAAAACCACTAATACTTTTTACACCCTTTGTCAAAGAATAGTCATTGACAACAATATTATCTTATCAATCATAGTTAACGGTTTAGAACTTTCTAAAAAAATGAATTTTTTAGTGAAAGATTTATCAATAACATTTAACTGTCTAGGAAAATGCCTTTCATCTATGTAGCCCTTGAGGTGAACAAAACCTAGGAAATAATTGAACTATTTAAATTTTATACGCAGTATTTGCTTGTAATTTTGATTTTTTTTATTTCTATTATAAGTAGAAATAAAAACAATAAGACCCGCCCTCAGCTTATTGCTTTTACTTCAGTTTTTAATTGCACCTTATTGCAAGTATGCCCAATTTGACAAAACAAAAGGTAGCAAAAATGAAAAGTTTAATAATTCTCATATTTACAATTGCTGCTTTAATATTTACAAACTCATGTAACTCACCAACCGAAAACCAGCAGCAATTTAAACACCCAAAAGATATGGTTT
>VGVY01000001.1 GCA_016873835.1 Ignavibacteria bacterium | reverse complement strand
CATCAAATTTTATATGCATAAAAATATTTATAACTAATGAAGACTTTATTGCTGCAATTAAGAGTGCTACAAATAAAGTGTAGCCTCCGAGATTAACACCGGCAATAGTAACAGTAATTGAAGTAAAAGCTAATAAGGCAATCCACACTAATATAAAGGTACCATAACTTGGATGATGTTGATGCTTTTTATTTTCGTCCATAAATCCTCATTGAATTAAATAGAACAATGGGAATAAGAAAATCCAAATCAAGTCCACTAAATGCCAATAAAGTCCAGAGTTCTCTAATTTTACATAATTGTTAAATGTTATTTTATTTCGAATAATAAAGACTAGCATGAATATTAAAATTATAACGCCTATAATAACATGCAGTCCATGCAAACCAGTCATTACATAATATAATCCATAGAAAAGAATTTGACCGTCGGGTCGATTTAATAATTCTTCTGAACCAGGGTATATTCCATGTGAAAATTTTGCCGACCACTCAAAATATTTATTAACCATAAACATAAGCGCAAATAGAATTGTAATTGACAACAACAGAATAGATAAAAATTTATTCTTCTTTTGCATTGCTGCAATTGATAATGCAACAGTTAAGCTGCTAGTAAGGAGAATGACAGTATTCAAAGTACCAATCCCAGTATTTAATTCCATAGCTGCAACTCTGAATTGATCTGGAAATTGGTATCTATAAACAGCATAAATTAGAAACATTCCACCAAATAAAAGTACCTCTGTAAATAGGAAAAGCCACATCCCCATTTTTGCACCAACATCATCACGATGAACATGATAAACTGCATTTTCACTATGCGTCATGTTGCATCTCCTTTAGTTGGCTGAAATCATATGGTTCATGTGTAATTGTAGGAATTTCATGAAAATTTTCTAATGTCGGCGGTGATGAAATATGCCATTCGAGAGTCACGCCTCCCCAAGGATTTGAACTTGCTTTTGGTCCTTTAAATAATGCGTAAATCAAATAACTAAAAATGAAAAGTATAGTTGAAGCTAAAATCCAGGAACCGACAGTTGAAATTTGCTGTAGAGGTTCAAATTGCGGCAGATAGTCGTAATATCTTCTCGGCATTCCCATATAACCCATTATAAACTTCGGAAAATAGAGCATCATAAATCCGACAAAGAAAAAAACAATCGACACATTAGCAAGTTTAGCATTATACATTCTTCCAAACATTTTAGGGAACCAATAATGAAGTGCCGCGAAAAATATCGTACCAGTTCCTCCAAACATCACAAAGTGAAAATGAGCAACAACAAAGTAAGTATCATGAACATGAATATCAGTAGCTAACGAACCTAAAACCAATCCAGTTAAGCCTCCAATTGAAAAGAGGAAAATAAAATTCATAACCCAAAGGAACGGTGCCTTTGGATCTATAGACCCTTTATACATTGTAGCAATCCAATTAAATATTTTAACACCGCTTGGAAGTGCGACTAAAAAAGTAAGTAGAGAAAAAATCCATCGAGCTTCATCACTCATTCCGCTAGTAAACATATGATGCGCCCAAACTAAATATCCTACAAATGCTATTGCAAGGCTGGACATTGCGATGGCTTTATAACCAAAAATTGTTCTTCTGGCAAAAGTCGGAATTATTTCTGAGACTACACCCATTGCCGGGAGAATCATGATATAAACTGCTGGGTGAGAATAAATCCAAAATAAATGTTGAAACAAAATTGGATCACCGCCAAGTGCTGGATCAAAAATTCCAACTCCAAAAAACCTTTCAATAATTACGAGTAAAATTGTAATCCCAACAATCGGGGTAGCGATTATCTGAATCCATGCTGTTGCATAAGTTGACCAAACAAATAACGGCATTTTGAAGAATGTCATTCCTGGTGCACGTAAACGATGTACAGTAGTAATAAAATTCAATCCGGTTAATATCGATGAAAAACCTAAAACAAATGCTGCTAATAATGGTAAAGAAATATTTGTTGAGCTTCTAACGCTGTAAGGAATATAAAAAGTCCAGCCAGTATCAATTGCTCCGCCCGGTAATAGTACTGCAAGTAATGCTAATATTGCACCAGTTACATATAAATAATATGATAACAAATTTAGTCTTGGAAATGCTACGTCGCGAGCTCCAATTTGCAGTGGAAGAAAGAAATTACCAAAAATTGCCGGCAAACCAGGGATAATAAAAAGAAAGATCATTATTACGCCGTGAAGCGTAAAAAAAGAATTGTAGGTTTGAGCATCCATTAACGTAGGGCCGGGAGAAATTAATTCTAATCTAATAAGCACGCCAAAGGTGACTCCTACTAGAAAGAAAAATCCGATAGTTACTAAATACATTAAACCAATTCTTTTATGATCAACAGTTAATAACCATGAAAGAATACCTGAATATTTATTTGTACTCTGCTGATAAAATGATTTTGTGCTTACAGTTGAAGAATTATCAGACATTAAATTTTACTCCTTTTCAACATTAGATTTCTTTTTCTTTAACATAACAACAGCAAAGAAAATTCCAACTCCAAGCAGCATTATTGAACCAACGATCCGAGTAATGTTCAGAGTATACTGCCTTCCTTCAGGATCATAACTGAAACAAAATTGCAGAACTTTTGAAATCGTAGGGCTTGATTTACCAGCTTTAGCATCGAACAATGCCATCTTAACATCAAATGGATTGAAGGATGTACCGAACAAATAGCGAGAAATTTTCCCATCAGGGGAAATAGCAATTATGCTTCCAGCATGAATGTACTGATCATCGGAGCTTTTTTTATAATAAAATCCAATTGCATCAGTTACTTTTCTGATATTCACAGAATCCCCAGTTAAGAAATACCAATCATCTTTGTCAATTTTTCGCTTTAATGTTGATAGATAATTCTGCTTCCATTTGGCAGCTGTTTCCGGTCCTTCTTTAGGATCAAAACTGATCGTAATAATCTTAAAGTCTTCCCCTGGTTCTAATTGTATTTTATCAATAGTCCACGTTAATTCATTCAGCATCGGGCTGCATATACCAGGACATTCATAATAGACTAAAGCAAGGAGCACGGGCTTATTCACAATATCTTGTAATTGAATTTGAACATTATCTGAAGATTTAAAAGTTGATTCCAATGGTAAGAAATTGCCTAATTTTTCATCAATTCCCACTTCAATTAATTTTTGAGCGAAAACATTAGTGAAGTAAGAAAGTAAAAGTATTATAAGTAAATAAGTTAGATGTTTTTTACTCATTCTATTAAATCAATTGTTTACAATACTAAGTTTTTTTATAAAATCGACCATTTGACGCAGATCAGCACTTTCTAGTCTTAAAACTGACTGTTTAAACCCTATACTCCCAGGATCAGTTTTAATAATTTCCACTATTCTTTCATAGGTAATATTATTTGTTATAATGAAAAGAGAAAGTTTTTTTGTATCCGTTAAATTTTTGTTAAGCAGTCTTGCTCCGAGAGAAGCATTGAACTGGTTTAACTTCTCAGTAATTGTATCAAGTTTTGCCAATTTAGTGGTTTCTTCACCGTCAATTAATTTCATTGCTTTATCAGTAGAAATTTGATTAGGTAGCAGTGTGCCCTTGGATAAATTATATTTTTGATCAAGCATTGTTAATTGTTCGGTAGTGATTAATGGCATTTCACTCAAAGTCCAAATATAAAGTATAATATCAAACCTATCTGACGGAGAAATATACTCATATGCACTCATACCGCGAGAGATTATTCCTTCCTGAAGTGTTTTATATACTTGGTCAAAGGTTCTACCGTTAGTCCATCCATCTATTTGAGTAAAATTTCTTGCCTTAGGATTTAGTAATTGCCCAGCTGGCCCATCGCCAAGTCCTTTATCTCCATGGCATGATTTACAATTTATTTCATACAGCGACTTCCCTTTTTCAATCATTTCTTTTGTTGGATTTTTTATCAACGATAAATTGACAGCGGGAATTACTTCTCCCTTTTTTTCGAAGAGTTCCATTTTTACATTTGAAAAATCAGGTATGCTAACTATCTGCTCATTAAAAGAAATAGTAGTTAAATTTTCTGCGAAATAAATTCCTAATGCTGTCACAATGATCAATAAATAAATAAATACCCAGCCAAATAATCGTATTGGTGATTTTAGCAAATCAAGAAATTTAATTTCATCTTCAATTTTTTTGTACGGTTCCATAATTTAATTTATAATCTAAAATCAATCCCTCTTTTAAGTTTTGGATCTCCAATTGCAACAAGATTATTTTTGCCAGACAGCTTGAAAAATCCAACAATCAATAATCCTATAGTGACAAGTATAAAGGAAATTTCAATCCAGCTAAAAAGAAATTCTTTTTTATTCAGATTTGGCATTGCGAGCCAATACAAATCATAAAAATGTGCGATAAGAATCCACAATGATATTACCTTCAGTCTTTTAGGATCCATTTTAGAAGGTTGCGAAAGTAATCCAAAATATGGAATAATAAATCTTATAAACATTAGTCCGATTGTTATAAAAATCCAGTTACCTTCCCATCTATCGAGAAACCAAAAAGTTTCTTCAGGAAGGTTAGCATACCAAATAAGTAAGAACTGACTGAACGCGATGTAAGCCCAAAAATTTGTGAATGCAAACATTAATGCACCTAAGCTATAGTAATGATCTTTTTTAAGTCCATTTACTAAATAACCATTTTCATTTAACCAAACCGCTGTAAAAGTTACAATAGCGAGAGCTGCTAAAATTGATCCTGAAAAATAATATACCCCGAAAATAGTAGAGAACCAATGAGGTTCAAGACTCATTAACCAATCGAAGGAAGTAAAGGAAATTGTAATTGCAAAAATTGGAATAAAGACTGCTGATAACCTGATATTCTTGGTTGTTAAATATTGGTCATGAGTTACGTCTTGTTTTTTTGAATTTTTGTAAATGAAGAAATAAAATACAAACCATAGTAATATGAAAGCACTTACGCGAATCATAAAAAAATCTACATTCAAATAAGGTGCTTTGCCTTTCAATATTTTATCTGCTTCAACTACTTCCGGATGCATCCAATGAAAAACATTCCCAAGATTAAAAAGGAGAGGAATTAATAATACTGGTAAAAATAAAACAAACCCCGAATAAAATTCTGAAATTCTTCTGAAAGGTGTACTCCATACTGCACCAGCTACATATTCAATAGCAACTAAGAAAAGAGATGCCACAGATATACTAATGAAAAACGTTAATAGAATGATATTATTAAATGCAGTTCGGTGCGAATCAAAAAAATATCCAGCTGCTATTCCAATTATTCCAAGACATAGAAATAATAGTCCAATTTGAAAATACTTTTTAGGTAATTCTTTACGTTCGTACTCTATCTGATAAAGTGAACTCATTGTAAATCAGACTCCTTTGCATTGAAAGCCCTTTGTAACACTCTTACATAATTTACTACTGCCCACCTCTCATCAACATTTAATTGTGAAGCATGAGATGACATTATGTTTTGTCCATCTGTAATTACATGAAAAATTCTACCATCCGGCCAATTTCTTACTTTATCAGAGTGTAGTGATGGCGGATTTGGAAAATGTCCTTGCAGTCTGCTATTTCCTTCTCCATAAAAACCATGACAAGGACTGCAATATATATCAAATTTTTTAAGCCCTAACTCTAACACATTTTTAGTTGAAGGCAATGGATTAATTAGTTTTTCTCCAGCTAATTCGGGTTGACCTTGGAACTGATATGGCAAAGAACCACGAGCGATTGAACCCTCAACTGGATTACGCATACCATATCCGTCACTAAAAATAACTGATGAGGATTGCACATCTAATCTGCTTTGATCCATCATCCAAGTGAATGGCGGCATAAACATTAATTTGTTAAGTGTGAAATAAGTTACACTAGACGAGATTAAACCAGCAATAACGAGAAATAAAATAAATTTTGGTTCAAAGATTTTGTGCTTATAATTTATTTCTTCATTGTCATAATAAATTGGCGTTATATCTTTTGCATGAACAGATTTTAAAAATTCAATTACAGATTTTTCTTCAAATAATTTTTCATCGCATTGAATACTAATGCCATACTTGTCCGATGCTACTTTCTGCATGTACTCAGTTCCATTTAATGGATGAGCATTGTTGGGCAATTTGAAAAAGAAAAATAACATTGCCAAAACAGTAGCAATTGATGCAGAAAGCACAGTAACTTCAAACATGATAGGAACATAAGCTGGGAATGAAAATAGAGGTTTACCGCCAATTACAATAGGATAATCAATAGCAGAGATCCAAAACATAGTTAATAATGCAGCAAGAGCTCCAGATAATCCAACTATTAAAGCAATGTAGCCCAATTTTGATGGCGGCAAATTCATCACTGAATTCATACCGTGCAGCGGATAAGGTGTATGAACATCATATTTTTTATAGCCTTTTTCTACCGCTTTTTCAGCTGCATGAATAATTTCATCAGGCGAATTAAATATTCCAGTATAACTATATAAAATCTTTTCGCTCATACTTAATGATCCTTATGAGATGGTTGCGCACCATCAACAACAGCTTTTACTTCTGCAATTGAAACTACTGGTAATGCCTTAGTAAATAACAAAATCCAAGTGAAGAAGAATCCAAAACTTCCTATTAATATCATTGCATCAACAAGAGTTGGAGTATAATATGCCCAGCTTGACGGTAAATAATCTCTTGACAATGATGTAACTACAATTACAAATCTTTCGAACCACATTCCAACATTTACAAATACAGCTACAACAAACATAATCGGAATTGATCTTCTAATTTTTTTGAACCAGAAAAGCTGAGGAGAAACAACATTACATGTCACCATTATCCAATACGCCCAAGCATAGGGACCTAAAGCACGATTAAAAAAAGTAAATTGTTCTGCTTGCACTCCGCTGTACCAGGCAATAAAAAATTCCATTGCATATGCATACCCAACCATCGATCCAGTAACAAGCATAATCTTATTCATTTTCTCAAGTGTATTCAAAGTAATAATGTGTTCGTAATTGAATATCCTTCTCACAAAAATCAAAACGTTTTGTACCATTGCAAATCCTGAAAATACCGCGCCGGCAACAAAATACGGAGGGAAAATTGTTGTATGCCAACCGGGCAATATTGAAACTGCAAAATCGAAGCTTACAATTGTATGAACGGAAAGTACTAACGGAGTAGCAAATCCGGCAAGTATAAGATAAACCATTTCATAATGCTGCCAATGACGGTTTGAAAATCTCCAGCCTAAACTAAAAATTGAGTAAGTAATTTTTTTAAACTTATTTGCAGTTCTTTCTCTTAATGAAGCAAAATCAGGAATTAATCCAACATACCAAAATATTAGTGATACTGTTAAATATGTAGAAACTGCAAAGACATCCCAAAGTAATGGTGAAGTAAAATTAACCCAAAGTGAATGCTGGTTCGGATAAGGAAACAAATAGCCATCAAGCCATGGACGACCAACGTGAATTAGAGGGAAGAGCCCGGCAGTCATTACTGCAAATATTGTCATTCCTTCTGCGAACCGTGCAATTCCAGTACGCCATTTTTGTCGGAATAAGTAAAGAATAGCAGATATCAATGTACCAGCGTGACCAATACCGACCCAAAAGACAAAGTTTACAATATCATAAGCCCATCCAACCGGATTGTTATTCCCCCACATTCCAATTCCATACCAGAAAGTAAGTCCTAAACCAATTACACCGAACATTAACATTGTCAATGTTACAGAAATTGCAATGTAGAATTTTTTATCAGGTTTAGTCTCTAACGGTTTGGAAATAATATCATCGATAGTCCGAAGAGGTTGTTTGCCTTCTACAACTTGTATTTCTTTTGTATAATCAACAAAACTCAAGAGTTATCCTCCGAGTGAGTATTTCTTAATTTTGCGATGTAAGTAACATTTGGTTTAATATTAAGTTCTTCTAAAACATGATAGGTCAAATTATGATTTCTAAGTTTAGCTACATTTGAGTCAGGATTATTTGCATCACCAAATGTAATTGCATTTGTAGGACAAGCTTGTTGACAAGCAGTCACAACTTCATTTGGACTAATTTCTCTTCCTTCATTTATTGCAGTGGAACGAACATCCATAATTCTTTGAACACAAAATGTGCATTTTTCCATTACACCACGAGATCGAACTGTAACTTCAGGATTATTAACTAATGCTGTTAAATTATTTTGATAATATTCATCTGCAAAGTGATCTCTGAAGTCAAAGAAGTTATACCTTCTAACTTTATATGGACAGTTATTAGAACAGTACCTTGTGCCTACACATCTATTGTAGACCATTTGATTTAAGCCATCAGGACTGTGATTTGTGGCATTAACGGGGCAAACATTTTCACAAGGTGCATTGTCACAATGCTGACACAACATTGGCTGGTTGCTCGCGATTGGATCTTCGGGCGAACCAGAAAAATAACGATCAATTCTAATCCAATGCATTTCTCTTCCTTTGCCCACTTGGTCTTTACCAACAACCGGAATATTATTTTCCACATTACATGAGGCAACACATGCAGCACAACTTGTACATTTATTTAAATCGATTGCCATAGCCCATTTATTACCAGAATAAGTGTGCTCATTTGTTATGCTGAATAATTCATGCTTATGTTCATGTAAAAATTTAGGATCCTTTTGATATTTCTCAACTGTTCCTTCTTGAATTATTTTTCTGATTTTATGAAAGTCTTTTACAAAAGTATCATCTAAGGAGTGATGTTCTTGAGTTGTAACTAGTTTATGTGTCCCATCAATTTTATTTATAGAAGCATTAGTTAGAATATTTTTAGTTTCAAAATGATTTTTTGAAATAAGCTGCAACGGATTTATTCCAATATCTTTTCCAACATCTCCAATAACTTTTCTGCCATATCCATATTCAATATTGATAGTTTTATCACTTAAACCCGGCTGCACAAAAACTGGGATTTTGATTTTGCTATTACTAACTGACACTTCAATTATATCATCATTCTTCAGGTTAAACTTTTTCGCTGTTAAAGGTGACAATGCTGCATAATTATCCCAAGTAACTTTTGTAATTGGATGAGGTACTTCTTGCAGCCATCCATTATTCGCAAAATATCCATCACCAATAAAATAACTTTCAGTTAAATGAACAGTCAATCCTGAATTTTCTTTTGCTAATTTTAGTAATGGGATCCAAGATTGAGAAATTTTTTTATGCAATTTCTCAACATTCTTCAAAGTCACAACGCCATCATGAAGCGATGAGAGCCATACCCTTTTAGCATCTGAAAACGAATTTAGTTTTGTATAAACTGTTTGCGTGAAATTTTCTATCAAGAACTTATGGTAATTGTCAGAACTAAAATTAGAACTGCTGCCACTTATCCAAGTCAACAGAATTGATTCTTTTTGACGTGTATTAAATATTGGCGAGATAACTGGCTGTTGTAAACCATAAACTCCGGTCTGCACAAAACTATCACCCCAGCATTCTAATTGGTTGTTTAAAGGAAGTACATAATGTGAGAGTGAACATGATTCATTCAATGATTCTGATAACGAAATAACCGTTTTTACTCTTGATATTGAAGACTGATATTCAAAATCATAAGGGAGGTAGAATACTGGATCACTTCCAAAATGTATTAAAACATCAACGTTTCCATTTTTCATTGAATCAATTAATCGATCAAAATCTTCTCTTGAGGATTGAGGAAGTATAACAACACTCTCGTTGAGATAATTATATAGGTTGGAATTTCCTAAAACTTCATTTAATAAATTTACAGCAAGATGCACTTCTTTAGAAAGTGTACTACCAGCATAAACAATAGACTTACCTCTTGATTTATTTAAATCATCAATTAAATAATTCAGTTTTTCCTTGCCAATTTTTTTCGAAAAATTATTTATTGAAAAACTTGAAACCATAGACTTCGTAACTGGATCAAATTCAATATTTGAACCTTTTTTAGATAGTTCATTTACTAAACTCATCACAAAATTATACTGTTCATCTGGCGAAACTCGAATTCTGTAATCTGCCATCATTCCAGTAGCACTCATTCTACCTTCGGCAACATACAATCTATTAAAATCAGTCTTACCAACAACTTCGCGGCGTTTTGTAAAGAGTCGCATATTTTCTAAATAAGAATCTTCATTTACTAGAAAGTCTGAATCAATTGCTAATATCACATTAGCTTCATCAAATTTTATTGATGGAAATTCATATGAGCCATAACATTCAAACCAAGCTTTGCTTCTAGTGCTTTGATTTATAGTACTATAAGAATAAATTTTTGTAGTTGGATATTTTTCAGAAAATTTATCAAATACTTTTTTTGTAGTTGGAGAGGTTAATTCACCAGTAAGTATTGCAATTTCTTTACCTTTTTGAACGGCTGATTCTAACACTTCGATGATGTTTTTATCAACATCATTCCAAGAAATCTTTCTATTATTAAATAATGGTTCTTTTAATCTTTCAGGATCATATAAATTTAGAATACTTGCTTGCCCTTTAGTACAAATCTTACCTTCATTTATTGGATGATCCGGATTACCATCAATTTTTATTGGTCTTCCTTCTCTGGTCTTCACCAAAATGCCACATGATAACGAACAACCATTACAAGTTGAAGCATATAAATTTTCTGTTCCTGGTAAAACTTCTTGTGGTCGTTTGTTATATGGAATAATTTCACCCTTATCTTGATAATCAGTACAAGCTGTTGCAGTAATTGCAGCTGAAGCAGAAAGAAGTGCTAAAAATTTTCTGCGAGAAATACCGGAAAGCTGATTAGGATGAAAATCTTCAGTAACTCCATCCAAAAATTCATCTTCTTTCATCTTTTGAATATTGGGATCATTGTTCAAACCCTCAATACTTTTCCATAAAACATTATTTGTCTTTGACGAATCGTTCATCATTAAACCTTATTCATTCTTTTTACAGCATCTGGATTGACTGCAATATTTATTTTATTCTTTTGGATATTTTTTGAATATAAAAATTTAATTGGCAAGGTTATCCCGAGTAATGTGAAAAATATTCCTTTGCTAGTAACAGTGAAAAATTTTTTTCTACCTAACTTATTCATCTTAAAAACCTCATTAGTTATCTGTGACATGCCCAACAATGTTCTGGACCTTTATTTACTTTTTCAAGATAAGGCAAATTATCATGTGCATTACGGTGACACTCTAAACATGCACCCATAGTAAACTGCCTTACTTGAGAAACTTTATCCATTTCCTTAATATCGCCGTGACAGCTTTCACATTCAATTCCTTTATTAACATGCACGCTATGATTAAAAAATGCATAATCAGGAACTTTGTGAATCCTTTTCCAAGGTATTGGTGTACCCTCTTCATAATACTGAGTTAATTTTATTATCTCTGATTTGTCTTTACGAGAAACTGTATGGCAGTTCATACAAATATTAACTGAAGGTATTAGGGCGTGGCGGCCTTTTTCAACACCGATATGGCAGTATTGACAGTCAATTGCCATTTTCCCAGCGTGAAGTTTATGAGAATAATTAATAGGTTGATCTGGAGAATATCCTACCCCATCTCGTTCTGCGCGAGATATATAATATGTCAGCACAAAGGAAAATGCAATAACAAATAATGTTAATGGAAGGCGGATTTTAAGAGCGTAATCCAGAACAGTTTTTTTCATTTCAACCTATTTTATATTTACTCTCTTTTGATCTAAGGTTTAGAACCGGAAATGACCGGCACAAATACTTATTAGGACAAGATATATACTTAATAAATAATTGACTTGGCTAAAATAAGAAATGAGAATTAAAAACAAAAAGTCAAAAGGGAAAAAAATCTGCAAAAGAATTTTTTAAGACCTTTTAATACGAATTAATTTTTTCGTTCAATAACAAATGACACTAAAGATTCCAATGCTGCTTTAGTTTCTGAAGCTTCAAAAATACTTAAACATTGGATTGCTTTGTCTGCAAAATCGTTCGATACTTTTACTGCGTAATCAATACCATTATATTTTTTGACAAATTCAATTACATCTTCAACTTGTACTTTTTTCCCACCGCTTTTTACATTACTGATTATTTTTTTCGATTCCCTATCACTTGCTTGCTTTAATGCATAAATCAAAGGTAAAGTGAGTTTCTTTTCTTTAATATCACCACCAAGAGGTTTTCCAAATATTTTTTTTGTTCCTATAAAATCCAAAATATCATCTCTAATTTGAAACGCCATACCAAGATTTTCACCAAATTCCCTTAAAGCAATTATTTTATCTTCATTAGTAGTTGAGGATCGAATTCCAATTTCACAACAAGTAGATAATAGTGATGCAGTTTTGTCAGAGATTATTTTGAAATATGTTTCCTGGTCGTTATCTAATTTTCTGGTTTTGCTGATTTGTAATAATTCCCCTTCAGACATTCTCTTAACAGTATTAGTTATTACACGAAGAAAGTCAAAATCATCCCCCTCAACAGAAAGCATTAATCCCCTCGAAAGTAAATAATCACCCATTAAAACTGCGACTTTATTTTTCCACACAGCATTTATAGAAGGAAAACCTCTTCTTGTTTCTGCATTATCGACAACATCATCATGTACCAAAGTAGCTGTATGAAGAAGTTCAACTAAAGTTGCACCTCTATAGCTTCTTTCATTTATTTCTCCGCCTATTTTGCTTGAAAGTAGAACTAATACTGGCCGTATCTTTTTCCCCTTTTGTTTTAGGATATATCTTGCTACAAGGTCAACTAAACTAACATTTGACTTCAATGATTTCTTAAATCGATCATTAAACTGGTTAAGTTCAGATTCTATTAAGTGTGTAATTTGGGAAAGCTTATTAATTGTCAACTTTTCTTTTGAAATATTTTCGAAACTAAAATACTTATTTCGTATAAAATAACCAATGGAATGGCAAGAAGGATTTGAGAGACTGGATCAGTACCGGGAGTGAGTATAGCAGCTAATATTAATATAGTAATTATTGAGTGTCTTCGGTATTTTCTCATGACATTAGGTGTCAAAATACCAATCTTAGATAAGAAAAATGAAAGCATAGGCAATTCGAATACTAATCCGGCACCAAGAATAACACTTAGAATAATTGAAAAATATTCATCAATTGAAAAATTATTAACAATGGATTGTGATCCAAATTGAGCAGCAAATTTCAATGTTAGAGGTAACATCACAAAATATGCGAAGACTACGCCAGCTAAAAAACAAATGGTAGTGAATATTACAATTGCAGTGATATATTTCTTTTCATTTTCTCTTAATGCCGGCGAGATAAACTTCCAAATCTGGTAGACAACATTTGGGAAGCTGAATATAAGCCCAATTATTATTGCCACTTCAAAGTAAAGAAACAACTGCCCAAAAGGCCGTAAGTTTTGCAAATTGAAATTAGCTTTTTTAGCTGGTATCAGTAAAATGTAGTCAATAAAAAAATCGATAAAAATCCATGCAACAACAGTTCCTATAGCAATACCTAATAGAGCATAAATAATGCGCCATCTTAATTCTTCAAGATGTTCTAGAAAGGTCATTTCAACTTCTGTTGAAGATGAATTTTCAGACTGGCTTTTATCCTCTGATTTCACGTAAAAAAAAATTAATTTATCAATTCAGGATAGAGAGGAAATTTTGAACAAAATTCTTTGACTTCATTTCTAACGGAACTTAAAACAGAAACATTGTCAATATTTCGAATAGCTTTATCAATAAATCCAGCAATAATTTTCATTTCCGGTTCTTTCATTTTTCTAGTAGTAACGGCTGGTGTTCCTATTCTAATACCGCTAGTTACAAAAGGACTTTTAATATCAAATGGAATCATATTTTTATTTACAGTAATGCCAGCCTCTCCTAATGCATTCTCAACTTTCTTACCAGATAATTCTTTATTTGTTAAATCGACTAACATTAAATGATTTTCAGTTCCATTTGAAACGATACAATAATCAAAGTTCATTAGCTCATTTGCTAAAGTATTGGCATTTTTTATTATTTGATTTGCATAATCTTTGAATGAATCTTGAAGTGCTTCACCAAAAGCAACTGCCTTTGCTAGTATGATATGCATTAAGGGACCGCCTTGAATTCCAGGCATAACCATTCCATCAAAAATTTCAGACATCATTTTATATCGATCGCCTTTTATAGTTTTAATACCTAGCGGATTTTCTTTATCCTTACCAACAAGTATTACACCACCACGCGGACCTCTAAGGGTTTTGTGAGTTGTTGACGTAACTACATCACAATATGGAAGCGGATTCTTCAATAATCCCTTAGCGATTAATCCAGCTGGATGTGCCATATCACACATTAATAATGCACCAACTTTATCAGCAATTCCTCTAAACTTTTCATAATCCCAATCTCTCGAATAGGCACTGGCACCCATAACAATTAATTTCGGCTTTTCCTTTTTAGCAAGATCTTCAATTAAATTATAGTCAAGAAGTTTAGTTTCTTTATTAAGAGTATAAGGAACTGACTTATAGATTTGCCCAGAAAAATTTACAAACGAACCATGAGTTAAATGTCCTCCATGGTCAAGCGCAAGACCAAGAATTGTATCTCCAGGTTTTAATAAAGCCATGTAGACCGCCATATTAGCTTGCGATCCACTGTGAGGTTGAACATTCACATACTCTGCCTCAAATAATTTCATTAACCGCTCTTTAGCGAGCTCTTCAGCCATGTCTACATATTCACATCCGCCGTAGTATCTTTTTCCTGGATAACCTTCAGCGTATTTGTTTGTCAATACAGTTCCAGCTGCATTCAATACAGCTATGCTAACAAAATTTTCGGAAGCGATTAATTCTAAATTATTTTCTTGACGTGCTAATTCAAGGTTTGCAATCTTTAATATTTCTAAATCTGCAGTAAGGTAATTTTGCATGTATCTCTATTAATTAATCTTCATTAAATTGATTAAGGAACAATCACAGATTTTCCAATCCAAGCATAGCATGCACCTTCGATTTTAATTGTATCCCCAGACTTCATTTTTCTAAAGAAATAATCTTCTTTTGTAGGGATAGAATTCTGCAAAGCTTTAACTCTGTCTGCAGCAGTTGATGCATACTGTCCGCCCATTGATGATGCCTTTCTATAAGTATTCACTGCAAGCAAATAGACACACTTTGCCATAAAATCAAAATCACATGCTCTTGCGCCTTGCTCATAAAGTTGTCCTTCAAGGAGAACTGGGTATTCCCAATTAGCGTCTGCATTCATAGCTTTGTACAAATACGTTCTAGCAACAGAAAGCTGGTCAATTCTTTTATAAACTAATGCAATATTAACATAATTATCTCTATTATCAGGCTGAAGATCAATTAACTTTTTATAGGCTCTAATTGAATTATCATTCTGATCTAATTTATCATACACACTTGCTAATTGTTTCCAATAATTAATTACTTCAGGCGATTTTTGGACAAGGAATTCTAACGGTTGTTTTGATCTTTCATATTCTTGAGCTCGAATACAAGTTGATGCATACTTCCAAGCTTTCTCTAAATTCTCTTTATCTAAATCCCATGCTTTTTTTGTTATTTCAACTAATTCTAAAATATTTTCTGCAATAGATTCAAGTTTTTGTACCCACAACGGATTATCAGGTTCAGCTTCTGACAGTTTTGAATAAAGATCAAGTGCTTTTAATTTATAGTCATTATCGTCAGCAGCATTTGAAACATAAATAATCCCTAATCGATCTATATAAAATGTTGATAAAGATTTATCTTTTTCAATTGCATATTCATAAAGAGGAATAATCATCTTTGGGTCAGACTTCAACCAAGTTTCATGAACATATGCTTTTCTAGCAGTGTAAAATCCTTCCAGCTCGGGTTCAAACTTGATTGCTCTATCATAGAAATAAATTATCGTGTCGTTCAATGCAAGTTTTTCTTTATCAGAAACTTTGCTGCTGTCATGTAAATACCAGAGGATTTCTTCTACCTTTGGAAATATTTTAAATCTTAGGAATTGTTTTGGATCTGAATTGATTACTTTCCATCCATAAGGAAGAGCACTAACAAAATCTTTGTTTTTATGGTATTCAAAAAATAAACTGAAATTAACCATTTGGTCATTTTGTGCTTTAATATCTGCGTATGAACACAACACAAATGTTGAAAATACGATGTAGAAAAATGCACGTTTCAATTTATTGTTCCTTCTTTTAATTACCTATCTGTTGTAACAAACCAGAGTTCTCCGATGCTTAAAGTTATAGAAAATTTATAAAAATTTTCGCTTAATAAATTATTTTCTTTTGTTCCTCTTTTGCCAATCTGAAATGCAAAATCTACAGTACTATCAAATCCTAATGGCATTGAACAACCAGCAAAAATCGAAAATTGTTCAATTCCTTTTTTATTTATTTCATATTGAGTCTGTTCATAACTTAAACCACCCCTTAAGATTAACTGTTCCCACAAGGATTGTGCTCTAGTATCCATATTACGGTATTCAAGTCCTATACTTGCTTTATAAAAGTCGCGTAGAGTATTTATTTTTTTACCATTAATTGTTAATTCAGTGAACGGTTGAAACAAATAATCTGCGACTATCAAGTATTGAGGATTTAATTTGAGGGAAAGCCCAATTCCAAGTCTATTTGGAATTTCAGTTTCTACAACACTGCTTGAATTTGTAAGCTCACCAACTGGAGTAGTATAAATACTTAATGTGTCTGTTGTTAAAGTTGTTTTCCCTGAGTAAGTTAGGCCTAGTCTAATATCATCAACTTCTTTAATTCCAAAAAGTTTTGAAATGTTGCTTGAAATGAGTCCGATTGAATATCCGATCCCATTGTGACGATATTTCTTGGACATAGCTCCGCTAAAAAAATTACTTGTACTAAAATCTGCCATAGTGGAATAATTTAATTCACCATTATAATAGTCCAATGCAGCGCCTAAGGAAAACTCAAATGGTAATCTATAAGAAAGACCGGCAAATATTTTTGAAATCCCTCCTTCTCCTTTGAAAGTTAACTTGTAAGGATCGGTCAAAACTGATTCTTGATCCAACACAACTTCATAACTGACGTTAGAATACGGGACAATCCCAGTAACAAAACTAATTCCATTCTCTCTATCAATCGGGAATCCAAACATCAAGCCAGTAAATATTGTTTGCGTTTGAAAAGTAGAATTACTTGATGAAGAAATATTGTTCCCGTGATATAAAACACCAGTCTCAAATCGTGTTAAACGTAAACTACTCCAGCTAGCTGGATTAACGTTGTTTAAAAAATCATAATCAAGTGATGCAATTCCTAATTCACCAAGTCCCATTCTTCTAGCAGTATATGAAAAATAAAGATCGCCCAAACCATGTCTTGAATAAAGCGAACCTCCAGAAGGAAAAATTTCCGCAGCACTAATTAATATTAAAAAAAGTAATATAATTTTTTTCATTGTTATTTCTTCTGGATGTAAATTAATTTTAGTCTTGACCGTAAATTGATATCTTGATATGAGCTGCCGAACAAAGTATATCTTGCAGCAGTTGATAATTCATCATATAAGGACACTAATAATCCTTCATTTTTATAATTATCACCCAAACTCAGCCATTTTTGTACAATCCAAGATATCTCTCCAGTAAATTTTGAACCACTTCGAGTTAAAAAAACATATAAGGTGCTGTCTGAGTTTAATTCTTTTGTAGATCTGTTTGCTAATACTTGAACAATTAATGTATCAGACTTCGGAGTACTTTCAAATGTATTTAAAGTATCAATTGAAAACTCCAAATTTGCCTTAGATAGAATTATATCTTTAGGCAGTGATAATAAATTAAAATAAATTGTACTTCTTAAGGATGTTCCGCCTTGAATAAACATTTTATCATTTGCAGTAGGTAAATTTCCAGTTACAACATGAACATCACTATAAGGTGTAAAAGTAATTGTATCTTTAAAAACCGAACCTCTTTCTATAATGGCAGAAAGAACTGGGAGTTTTGAAACAACATCAATTTGAATTGCATTAAAACCTAAAATCTTCTGAGTATTTGCTGTTGGTTTAAAGAGTAAGCCAAAATTCTTAGGTGTATTTAACGAATCGTATTTATGTTTGAACCATTGCTGAATAACACTCGGCTGAATATCAAATGTAATTAATGAATCAGTAAAATTAAATGAACTTGGAATTGACACATTCGCTTGATCGAATTGCAAGAATTTTAAACTATCTTTATCAAATCCTCCTGGGCTCCAATCATTTCTTATTTGGTGCACTGTAAAATTAAAATTCTGTGAATTGCCGCCTAATAAATAAGTAGGATAAAGGTCTAACCAAACTTTTTTTATGGTAAGTTGTCCATTTTTTAAATAATTCATTAATGAATCAACTAATGTTACATTATAATGAAGCATCATTTGAGACTCGGCATATGAATTTTTGCCCAAAAGCAATTTAGATGAAATACCAAGTTTTAAATTTGCTTCGTGGAAAGATGATTCTTGAATTAATGGAGTTAACTGAGTATCAAATTGTTTGAAATCAATTTTATCTTCATCAGGGATTAAATCAAGCCCTACAGAAGAAGGATCATCACTACATGAAGTAAGAATAAAAAATGCTAAAACAAATAATAAAATTTTTTTGAAGACTATTTTCAATTAGAATTCTCCGTATAATCAGATGTAATAAAGTTGTAAACTTCAATAAAATTAGCGGCTACAAAATTGGGTTTTTTCCCTTGATTTTGCAAGATATTTATTTCTTCCGTATTACCTTCATAGTCTAGCAATACTGTTTTTACTCCAGCATTTAATCCGCAAAGTATATCACTACTTTTATCACCAACCATGTAAGATTTCATTAAATCAAGTTGAAGTTCTTTAGATGCTTGTACAATCATATCTGGAGATGGTTTCCTACATAATGCTTCCTCTGGAGAATTATAATCTGGATGAAATGGACAATAATAGAATGCATCAATGTAAGTATCAAAACCTAGTAATAGCTCATTAATTTTATTATTAACATTTTTTACGTCAGCATGTGTCATAATACCATAAGAAATACCAGCTTGGTTTGATATTACTATTATTTTAAAACCAAAATTCTTTAGAAGTTTTATCCCTTCTGGCACAAATGGAAAGAGTTTAACTAAATTCGGATCCTTGATATAGCCAAAGTCAATATTAATAGTACCATCCCTATCTAAAAAAACTGCTGGTCTTAACATCAATATTAATCGGTGAGTTTTTTATAAAGATCAAGATATTTTTTAGCAGAATTCATCCAGGTGAAATTCGATTTCATTCCATTCTTCATTAATATCTGCCAGGTGTCTTGTTTTGTTGAAAAAATCTTATATGCCTTTTTCACTTCTGCAATCATTTCACCACATGAATACTTTTGGAAAGTAAATCCATTTCCAGTTCCATTTTTAATATTGAAAGGTTGAACTGTATCTGCTAAGCCACCAGTTGCTCTTGCTATCGGAACAGTTCCATAAATTAAACTGTACATTTGATTCAATCCGCATGGCTCAAACTTAGAAGGCATTAAAAACATATCTGATCCAGCTTCAATTAAATGTGCTAATTCATCATCAAATCCAATGAAGCAAGAAAATTTATCAGAATATTTTGATGCTGCACTTGTAAAAAATTTATGATATTGCTTATCTCCGGTACCTAACAACACTAACCGAATTTTCATTTTCATTAATTGAGGAAAAGCTTTTTGAAGTATATCTATTCCTTTATCTGGTATAAGTCTCGATATCATACCAATTACTGGAATTTTTGGATCATAATCGAAACCAAAGTTTTCTGCAAGAGCTTTTTTATTTTCTTTTTTAAGCTCAATATTTTTTGCGGAATATCTTTGCGGAATTTTCTTATCAAATTCTGGATTCCAAATCGTATCGTCAATTCCATTAATTATCCCGTACATGTCTTTCTTTCTTTTGCTGAGTACAGTTTGAAGTCCAGCACCAAAATCTTTATTCTGACAAAGTTCCTTGGCATAAGTTTCACTAACAGTATTTATCATATCAGAGTAAACAAGTCCGCTTTTCAAGAAATTTACTTTTCCTTTGTGCAAAATTCCTTTATCACTGGCGAGGTCTTTTGGTAGTTCGGTTTTTTCAAATGAAGATTTTGGGAATATCCCTTGCGCTGACATATTGTGAATTGTAAAAAGAGTTTTTATTGAAGAAAACAATGGATCATTTTTATACTCCGTTTTATGATATGCTGGTATTAATCCAGTTTGCCAATCATTACAGTGAATAATATCTGGTGCCCAACCAAGTTTTGTTATTAATTCAAAAACTGCTTTTGATAGAAGAATAAATCGCTCGTCGTTATCCGGGTAATCCTCTGAAGTTATTGGATCAGTGTATAAGCTGTGTCGTGTACCAAAAAATTCTGGATTATCTAAGAAATAAATTTGAACTCTTGTTTTTGGTCCGATCAAAAACGATGACCTTAAAGAAAATATAACTTCCTTTTCTCCAATGTTAATTTTTAAGTCTTTAAGCCTAACAACTTCATGAATTTTAAATTTACGTTCATCAATTGCACCATATTTTGGAACCACAATTCTCACATGATGACCCAATTCTTGAAGTTTTTGTGGTAATGCAGAAGAAACATCAGCTAAACCGCCAGTTTTAACAAAAGGGACAACTTCTGATGTAATAAAAAGGATTTTGTACTTTGAAGGCATTTTTTGACCGAATTTTAATTATTAGTACAGTAAAAATACAAAAAATGAAGTTCCCCAACAAAATATTAGAAATTGAACATATCTTTTCTCTATTTTTGAAAAGTAAATAATTCGATTAAAATTAAGCAGATTTTGTCATTTAGTATGAAAGTATTACTTAAAAATGCCGGGCGTATTATTACCGTTGATACTAAAGGTAAAAATTATAAAACTGGTAAAGAATTAGAGTCTATTGGAGCACTTGAAAATCATTCAATTCTAATTGAAAATGGTATAATAAAGGATATCCTAAACTTTAGATCATCTGTAAAAGTTAAGTCTGAAAAAGTAATTGATTTAAAAGGTAAACTACTTTTACCAGGATTAGTTGAATGCCATACTCATACTGCGTTTGCCGGTTCGAGAGCTAATGAATTTTTAATGAGACTAAATGGCACCACTTATGAGGAAATAGCAAAATCTGGCGGAGGAATTATATCGACAGTTAAAGCAGTGCGTCAATCTACCTTTGAAGAATTAATTAAAATTATAAGGCCAAGAATTGATTATTTTATTTCTCAAGGGATTACTACTCTTGAAATAAAAAGCGGATATGGTTTAAGTTATTATGATGAAATAAAACTACTACAAGTAATAGATTTTTTCCGAAAGAGTCTTACAATTGACATTGTTCCGACATTTCTCGGCGCACATACTTTCCCTCCGGAGTATAAAAACGATCATAAAAGTTATTTAAAGTTAATCACTGAAGAACTTCTTCCTTTCATTTTCAAAAATAAACTGGCAGAATTTGTAGATGCGTTTTGTGAAAAAGGAGCCTTTAATTCAGCTGAAGTTGATTTGATTTTTTCAATTGCGAAAGATTTAGGATACAAACTAAGACTTCATACAGAGCAATTCAATAATATTGGTGGATTAGATATTGCATTGAAACACAAGGCACTTTCTGTAGACCACCTTGAAATGTTATCTGATCAAGATATTTCAAAACTATCAAGTCCTGAAATTGTATCTGTTCTTCTTCCCGGAGTTTCTTTTTTCCTAGATTATAATTATGCACCAGCGAGAAAGCTAATTGAAAATGGTGCGTGCGTTGCAATATCAACTGATTATAATCCAGGTTCTTGTAATATTCCGAGCTTACATTTCATAATGAGCTTGGCAGCATTAAAATTAAAAATGAATGCTGAAGAAATTATCAGTGCAGTAACAATTAATTCTGCTAAAGCATTAGATTTGCATACAAAACTTGGATCAATAGAAATTGGCAAGCAAGCAGATTTTTCTGTTTTTGATATCAAAGATCATTCAGAAATTATTTACAATATAGGGCAGAATTTAAATGTAATGACTATAAAAAAAGGTGAAATTATTTATCAAAGAAATACGGAGAATTAATGAAAATTATTGAATGTGTCCCAAATTTTAGTGAAGGAAAAAATCATAAAACATTTAATGCAATTAAAGAAGCAATTGATTCTACTAAAGATGTAAAACTGCTAAGTTTAGAACCTGATGCTGATTATAACAGAGTCGTTGTTACAATGGCCGGTAATGAGGAAGGTATATTAAAGGGTGCAGTAAATGCTAGTCATGCTGCTGCAAAAAATATTGATATGACATTGCACAAAGGGGAACACCCCCGGCTTGGAGCAATTGACGTAGTACCATTTGTTCCAGTGTCCAATGTAACAACTGAGGAATGCGTTGAAATTTCGAAAAAATTTGCAGAAATAATTTCTAAGGATTTAAATGTTCCAGTTTATCTTTATGAAAACGCTGCAACAAAACCTGACCGAAAAAATTTATCAAGCATTAGACAAGGTGAATATGAAGGTTTAAGTGATAAATTAAAGGACCCAAATTGGACACCTGATTACGGCACATCTGAATTTAATCCGAAACTTGGTGCAATTGTTACTGGGTCAAGATTTTTCCTTATAGCATACAATGTAAATATTAATTCGCTGGATGTTAAATATGCAAAAGAAATAGCTGAATTACTTCGCGAAAGTGGTTATTCAAAGCGCGATGAAAATGGCAATATTATTAAAGTTGATGGAAAACCAGTTAAAGTACACGGAAGACTAAAAGATTTCAAGGGAATGGGCGTTACATTAGAAAAATACAACCTTACTCAAGTCTCAATTAATTTAACAAACTACAATATTACTCCTCTCCATGTAGCGTTTGAAGAAGTTAAGAAAGAAGCTATTAGACTTGGTGTTGAGGTTAATGGAAGTGAAATTGTTGGATTAGTACCACTTGAGGCATTACTTCAAGCCGGTAAATTTTATTCTAATGATAAAGAAAACAATGAATCAAAATTAGTTGAAGCAGCAATAGAGAATTTGGGCTTAAGTACATTAAATCATTTTGTACCTAATGAAAAAATAATTGAATACATGATCTAATTCGCAATAGACTTCTTTGTTAAGGAAATAAAATGAATATTAATCAATCTATGAAACAATATTTTGAGGATTTATCATCAAACTCGCCTACTCCTGGAGGAGGAAATGTTGCTGCATTATGCGGAGCACTTGCTTCTAGTTTGGGCACAATGGTTTGTAATCTTACTATCGGTAAGAAAAAATATATTGATGTAGAAGCAGAGATAACTTCCCTAAAAGAAAAATTAGAAAACTTTAAAAAAGAGTATTTCGACTTGGCAAGTAAAGACAATGATGCATTTGATAAAGTTATGGAAGCATTCAAACTGCCTAAAGAAAGCGATGAAGAGAAAAAAATTCGAGATAGTAAAATAGAAGAAGCAACTATACATGCTGCTGAGGTTCCAGCTGAGGTAATGCGGATTAGTTTAGAAGTACTTCCAATACTAAAAGTAATTTCCGAGAAGGGAAATAAAAATTCATTATCTGATGCTGGTGTTGCCATTTCATTAATTAAAACGGCTGTTCAGAGTGCATATTTCAATGTACTAATAAATTGCAGCTCACTGAACAATCAGACTATTGCTAATGAAATTCGAAAAAGAGCGAGTATTACTTTCGGTGAAATTGAAAATATTTCCTCGATACTCTTAAATTCAATAACTAAATCATTTTTACCCGAATGAAAAAAAAAATATTCATATTCATAATATTTATTTATTCAATAAGCATTGGTCAAAATCAAAAAGTATTATTGGGGATTGACATTCTAGAGAAAGATAAATTTTCAATTCTTACTGGTAAGCGAGTAGGCTTAGTAACAAACCACACCGGTGTTAATAGTAAACTAATTTCTACAATTGAACTTTTTAGCCAAGCAAAAAATTTTGATTTAATTTCCGTTTTCAGTCCAGAACATGGTGCAAGAGGTTTCAATAGCGCCGGAGAATCTGTTGATGATTACGTTGATACAATAACTGGCATAAAGTACTATTCACTTTATGGCAAACGCCAAAAACCAACAAAGGATCAAATGAAAGAGATTGATATTTTGGTTTATGATATACAAGATATTGGATGTAGAGCCTATACATATATAAGCACATTAGGTCTTGCAATGGAAGCGGCAGCAGAAAATAAAAAACAGTTTTTGGTACTTGATCGGCCAAATCCGCTTGGGGGTTTAAGAATTGAAGGCAATTTAGTAGAAGAAAAGTTTGTTTCGTTTGTAAGTCCTTTTAAAATCCCTTATGTCTACGGATTAACATCCGGAGAATTGGCAATATTATTGAATGAAGAAAAAATGCTTCATAATGGAGTTAAATGCAAGCTTAATGTAATTAAAATGAACGGATGGGAAAGATGGATGCGTTTTGAAGATACGGGTTTACTTTGGGTACCAACTTCTTCTAATGTACCATACAATATTACTCCTTCTTATTTGGTTGGAACTGGAGTGCTCGGTGAACTAATAACTATTTCAATAGGAATAAGCTATACTCTTCCATTCCAAGTCTATGCCGCTGAATGGATAAATTCGGATTCATTAAGTCACCATCTTAATAAGTTAAATCTAGGTGGGGTTATTTTTCGACCAATCACTTTTAAAACAAATTATGGTCAATGGTTAGACAAAATTTTACATGGTTCTCAAGTTCACATTACTGATTTTGATCAAGTAAGTTTGTTAGAGCTCCAATTTTATTTTATGCAAGTTCATAACGAATTATACCCTGATAAAAAAATATTCAACTTGGCTGATTCATCAAGAATAAAAATGTTTGATAAGGTATTGGGTACTGACCAGATTAGAAATCTTTTTACGAATAGATACAAAGTTGAGGACATAAAAGAATATTTATCAAAGGATGTTAAAACTTTCAGAGAAATGTCGAAAAAATATTATCTCTATAATTAATTCTTTTCAAACTTTATTATAATATCACCAACCGGCCAACGTGCTCTTAGATTCAAAGTATCTGGATAAAATTGAAATTCTTCAGCATATTTCAGTGGGCTCACTACTCCAGCATTATATTTTTTATCAACATTACTATCAATAAAACTCCATATTAAATATTTACCGGGTAAAATCTTATTCATATTAAATGATTTGTTCACAACTTTCTGTGTATAAGTCTTTTTTTCTGGTGTTGCACTTCTTAATACAACATACGATTGTAATGAATCAACTACACTTTCAACATTTCCTATAACACCAGTGTAATCTAATTCACTAACTGTAGTAAATTTGTGAGTGTATAAACTATCAATTTTATTACCAACAGCATCAATACATTTTGATAGGTCTAATACAATTTTGTAATCTGCTTTTTGACGTAATTTATCTTTTAGATTAATTACAAACGAAGCATCATCAATTCTGCAAACAGCAAATTTTAATTGCACATTTTTATCATCCATTATCTTTATCGATTCTGAAATATTTCTCAGATCAAATCCATCATCAAATTTTACTGATATAATAGGATTATCATAATCAACTTTATCACCAAATTCGGTTCCGGTTATTTTCAATATTTTTGGGGCAATTGTGTCGGGCAGATCTTTAACCGTAATAGAAGTAATTTCATTTAAACTCTCATTTAATGACTTATCAAATATTTTATTTAAATGTAAATAAAGATTATTACCGACTATAAGAGTGTCGCTCAATGATAAATAATATTGTTTATCTCGTGCATCACCTTTAAAAAAATACCGCAAAGAAATCTTTCTTTGTGCAGATGAATCATAAAGATAGAAATTTGATGAACTTACTAATGAACTATCAATTGGCTCGTTAAATTCTAAAAGAATATGATTTCTATCACTCATAATAACACTTGATAATTTGGGCGCAAGTGTATCTTCAATGTTTATGAAAAAATTATTGTTAATGTTTTCTGGTTTATTACGTGTTAAATTTATTTCTTTGAATTGAACGCCAAATTCATCTTCATTTCGCTTATAAAAAAAATCTTGATACTTATCCCGAAATGCAAAAACATTATACTTCCCTTCGCCAAGACCCGGAAGAATATATTTACCATTTTTTCCAACTTGAGAAATATAGTCTGGCTTTTGCAAAATAGGATTCGCGACTGTATCTTTATTAAAATAAGCATAAATCATAATTCCGCTTGGGTTATCATCAAAAATTTTCCCAGATATGCTACCGGTATCTATCACACTGCCAGTTGAAAATGCAAATGTAAATGGCTCCACCATTTTATTTCTATTGTTCAAATCTTGTACTTCTGCACCAACTGTAATAGTATACGTTGTGTTTGTTTTTAATGAATCATTAAAAAAAACTGACAATGATTTCCCGCTCCATTCATACTTTACACCTTTTGGAATTGGGGGAGAAATAAAAATTGCTTCCTGAACCGAACGCTTATCAACATATTCACTAAAAATCAATTCGAAATATTCCTGATTAAAATTTTTAGTTCTATCAATCGGGATAACTTCTATAATTCTTGGTGGAATATTATCAACTTCACCACCTCCAGGTGGAAGCTGGTTGGCACATTGAATAATTAATATTGATGTTGCCAGTATAAATAAAAATCGAAATAGCTTGTTTATCATATTCATACCCATACCTAATTTTGCTCTGCTCGCCATTGACGATACTTTGCGACATTAATAATATGTTCTTTGGAACTAATTGCAAAGTTATGTCCACCTTGACCATTAGCAACAAAATAGTAATAATTATGATGTTCTGGGAATAAAGCAGCCAGTATTGCTTGTTTACCGGGATTATTAATTGGAGCCGGCGGTAATCCGGGATATTTATACGTATTAAATTTTGAATCAATCTCTAAGTCTTTATAAAAAATTTTGTTTTTTCTTCTATCCCGAATTAAGTATTGAATAGTTGGATCAGCCTGAAGCAGCATTCTCTTTTTTAATCTGTTATGATAAACACCTGAGATTGTTTTAAACTCTGAGAATAAATTAGACTCACCTTCAATGATTGAAGCCAATGTTAACACTTGATGCATATTCATACCAATATTTTTCATTTCTGCTTGAATTTTTTCATCCGCAAATATTTTTTTCATTTCTCCATAAAGTCTGTTCAATACTTCTTCAGCGTTACTATTAGAATAAAAATAATAAGTCTCAGGAAGTAAATAACCTTCAAGACTGCTTACATTTAAGTTAAGTGAATTTAGGAATGATCTGCTTCTGCTTAAACCCATCACCCGTGATGAATCAATATTTAATTTTTCTTTTAAGAGTTTAGCGAGGTCTTTTTGCCAAATACCTTCACCAATTGAAATTAACACCTCTTCGCTCGGTGATCCTTCAATGAATAATTCAACTAGCTGCAAATAACTTAATCCATTTGGAATATTATATCTACCAGCTTTCAACTTCCTTTCTGCGCCATAAATAAAAACTGCAATCTTCATATTTGTTTTACTTGGGATTATTCCCTTTTCGAAAAGAGAATCAACAATCTGAGTAAGAGTATGCCCTTTTTTAACTTCAATATTAATCGGTTGAGATGATTTGTAAAGATTTGGTGAAAAAAAAGTAAATACAAGTAGTGCAAGTATGAAAAAGAAAAAGGCAACCACAAACAGCATTTCTTTTTTAGAAAATATGTTCCCTTTTGATTTATTTTTTATAACGGCCAATTTTCATCTCTATTGATTGTATAAATATATTGAAAAATTTTTTTATTGAAATGATAAAATTCAAGCAACGTGTCTAATCAATAAAAGTAAATGAATTTGCTTTAAGTCCTGGAAAGGCTTTATAATCGAGTGAAAATTTATTACCATTTTGATGAAGACGTAAACCACGATAAGCAATCATTGCTGCATTATCACCGCAATATTCTAAATTCGGGATTACTAGCTTCTTCTTATATTTTTTAGATACCTCAATCAACTCATATCGGAGTAATTCATTTGCTGCAACGCCTCCAACTAATGAAATTGAATTTACTGGAAATTTTTTAATAGCTTTTTCAACTATCCGTGTGAGTGCAAGCACAGCAGTTTTTTGAAATGAAGCCGCAATTAATGCAATATCTTCTTTAGAAATATTTTGGATATTTTGATACTCAGTATGAATGAATCTTAATACGGCAGTTTTTAAACCACTGAATGAAAAATCGAATTCTCTTTTACACTGTGCAATTGGAAATTCGATTAGTTTACTTGAAATATTTTTATTTGCAACATCTTGAATAGCGGGTCCGCCTGGATAACCTAAACCTAATAGTTTAGAGATTTTATCAAAAGCCTCACCAACTGCATCGTCTAATGTTTTACCTAATTGAATTATTTCATCATCACTTTTTACAATCAATAATAAAGTATGTCCTCCAGAAACAACTAAACACAAAAATGGAAATTCAGGCTTTTCGTTCATTAAAAATCCAGAATAAATATGCCCTTCAATGTGATTTACCGGAACAAATGGTTTCTGAAGTGAAAACGATAATCCTTTTGCAAATGTCAATCCGACTAACAAAGCTCCAATTAATCCCGGTCCAGCTGTAGCACAAACAAGATCAATTTCATTCAAGGAAATATTCCCTTGTTTCAAAGCTCTTTTTATTAATGGGAGTAAAATTTGTAAGTGTGCTCTGCTAGATAATTCAGGAACTACACCACCAAAATCTGAATGAAAATCTTGAGAAGAAATCAAGTTTGATTTTATTTCACCATTTTCTAGAATTGAAACAGAAGTTTCATCACACGAAGTTTCTAAGCCAAGTACTTTCATTAATTAAATGTGATCAAACTTTTCACAATGTGCCATGCCATATTCGGATTTTCTTGAAGTCGGCGAATAGAATATTTATACCAATGTTCTCCAAATGGAATATAAATTCTAATTTTGTAACCATCGGAATTTATTTTATCTCTCAATCTTTCCTTCACTCCATACAGCATTTGAAATTCAAATTTTGATTTTGGTACATCTTTGTAGCGGACTAATTCATACGCTTTATTTATTAGATAATCATCATGAGTTGCAATTCCCACATAATTTCCATTATCAAGAAAATAATCCAAAACATCTACAAAATTATCTCTAACACTTTTTCTGTCTTTGAACGCAATTTCTTCTGGTTCAACATAAATTCCCTTGCATAATCTATAATTTGTGCCATTCAATTCTGGATCTTTAACATCCTTCAAAGTTCGTTTTAGATAAGACTGTACAACTATTCCAACATTGTCATATTCCTTTCTAAGTTGTTTGTATAATTCAATTGTAGCATCGGTAGTTGATGAATCTTCCATATCAATTCTAACAAAGTTGTTATAACTTTTTGCTCGATCTAAAATTTCCGAAATTTGCTTGAAACAGAATTCAGAATCGATCTCCAGACCTAACTGTGTTGGTTTTAATGATAAATTAGAATTTAAATTGTGTTCATGAATTGCATCTAATACATCGAGACATTCATTTTTTGCTGATTCAGACTCAATTTTAGTTGAAACTGCTTCTCCCAATACATCCATAGTAGCAATAATACCTATAGCATTTAACTCTTTCACTACTCTTACAGCGTCGTCTAACTTTTCACCGGCAATATACTTTTTTGCAAAAATGTGGACTACAGATTTAGGTAGGATTTTTACAAATTCCACAATTATTTTGTTAAAGATGTTCACAAGTCACCTATAATAGTATAATTAGAAATGCAAATTACCCCTTGAATAAAAATTAATCAAGAAATGATTAACTTATTAATTTCTCAATTTATGATTCAAAACTTGAAATTAGATTTATTAGAAATTTTGCTTTTCTCTCTAACGATTTTACTGATGTGTTATTTTCTATAACAAAATGAGCTATTGATTTTTTTTGTAGATCTGGCAACTGCATTTTCATTCTTTTTATAATTTCTGAAGTTGTCAATCCGTCTCTTTTCCTAATTCTTTTAATCCGTTTTGGCTTTTTAGAAAACACCAAAACTATAAAATCAAACATCGCCTCAATTTTAGCTTCATAAATTAGAGCTGATTCAACAAATACAACTTTATTGAAGAGGTGTTGATATTTAATTTGTTTTTTAATTTCTTTTATAACTAAGGGATGAACTAATAAATTCAGTTTTTTCAGATTTAATTTGTTATCAAAAACCTTTTTTGCCAAAATATTTGTATTTATGTGCTCATCTTTATATGACTCATTTGAAAAAGCTTTTTTAATTTTTTTTACAAGAGATTTATTTGAAGTCATTAATTGTTTGGCTAACAAATCCGTTCTAATAACATAATAGCCGGAACTTTCAATAATATCACTAACTATGGATTTACCGGAACCGATTCCACCAGTAATACCAACAACAATCTTCTTTTTCAATTTATTTTTCAATTTTAACTTTCTTGATTTACAAGATACCTTTTAATTTTTTGTGTCGTTGTTTTTTCAAATTCTTGTTCTCTCACATAAAATTTCTTGATGTGTTTAAATTGCGATAATTTTTTATTTATTTTTTCAATTTCCTCGCTGATGATTTTATTTATTAACTCGTTTGATATTTTGACTTTATTAATTTCTGCATATTCAATAAATGCTTCAGCATCAACAACAATTTGTGCAGCAATAATTTCACCTTGCTTCAAATCTTTTTCTCCGAATATCAAAGATTCTTTGATAAAATAACTGCGGTTTAATATATCCTCAATCTCCTCTGGAAAAATATTTTTTCCGCTCCGTGAAATAATTACATTCTTTTTTCTGCCATTAATATGCAAAAAACCATCCCCATCAATGTACCCAATATCGCCAGTTTTAAACCATGATTCATGAAAAGTATTCTTAGTAGCTGCTTCATTCTTATAATAACCTTGCATAACATTTGGCCCTTTTGCCCAAACCTCACCGCTTCCATTTTCATCTGGTTCATTAATTTTAATTTCTACTGACGGAAGAGGAATTCCAGCTGCATCATCTTTAAAATTATCGAGCTGGTTCAAAGTTAAAATAGGTGCGGTTTCTGTTAATCCATATCCCTGAATAAAATTGAAACCAAATTCCCTTAACCCTTTTGCTACTAAGGGATCAGGAGCAGCTCCTCCAGCAATAAAAATTCTTACATTACCTCCAAATTTTTCATGAAGCTCTGCAAAAATTTTCTTTTTTATATTTTTCAGTCCAACTGAATTAAACAAATTAGTTACCTTAACAAGTGGAGGAACAATTTTCGATTTTACTTTATCATCCCTAATTCCTTTTGTTATTCTCTTAAACATTTTATCATATAATAATGGGACACCTAACAGAATAGTCGCCTTAACCTTTTGAATATCATCAACAACTGTTTTTAATGATCTTGCATAATGAATAGATGCTCCAGTATAGAGTGGACATAACATTCCACAAGTACATTCATATGTGTGGTGCATTGGCAATACAGACAAAAACCGATCCTTATCAGTAATTTGAACGAGAGAAACCATATCCATTAAATTTACAGCGAGATTTTTTTGAGAAAGCATTACACCTTTTGCTCTGCCCAATGAACCGGAAGTGAAAATAATTTCAGTTAAGTCAGTTGGATCAATTTTAGGTAAATCTCCAACCGTAAATCTTCTGGCATTTTTCATAAGATCAACCATATTTCTAAACTTCTTATCTTCACTTGTTTTATCCATACAGATATAGTGTTTTAAATTTTTCATATAACTCTTTCCACTAGCTAAAATACTTGCATAACTTTCGGAAAAAATTATTGCTTCTGCATCAGACTCATGAATAATATTCATAATTTCATTTTCATTTAAGTTTTTGTCGATTGGAACTACTACATAGTTGAAGCAAAGACATGTTAAAAATGAAATTGCCCATTGAACTCTATTTTCCCCAATTACAGCAATGTGAGTTCTCTCTTTGAGCCCAAATTCTTTTAGCGCAGAACCAAATTGAAGGATAGAATCTAACAGTTCTCTGTAGGTTAGGTAACTAATTGGTGTTGCGTTTAAGTCTTCTAATGCAAGCTTAGAGTTAAATTTGTTGGCCGATTGAACAATCATATCTTGAATAGATTGAATTTTCGGCACATCAAAATAATTAATTGTTTTTTTCATTTTAATCTATTGTTTGTTAGGGGTTTCAAAGAGTAAAAGTCCATTTAAATATAAATTAAAAAGCCGCTTTAAAGCGGCTTTGTTTCTATTTTATAATTGCAATTTCTTCTAATATTGCTTTTAGCAATCTATAAAACTTTTCAACATCGTGGATCCTAACTTTTTCATCAGGAGAATGCGCACCTTCAATAGTTGGTCCTATTGATATCATATCCAGACCAGGAAATTTATCACCTAAAATTCCACATTCAAGTCCAGCATGAACAGCTTTTAATAATGGGGTATTACTAAAAATATTTTTATAGACTCTTCTAGAAATTCTTAATAATTCAGAATCTAAATTTGGTTGCCAGCCCGGATAGCCATCACTCGTTTTAATCTCTGCACCAGATAAATTAAATAATGATTTCATCATTAAAGCTACATTTTTTTTCGCAGATTCAATCGAGCTTCTTTGACTTGTTCCGATTATTAATTTGTCATTATCAATTGTCATAGTTGCAAGATTGGTAGATGTTTCAACTAGCCCGGCCATTTCCGAACTCATAGAAATTACTCCGTGCGGAGAAGCAATTATTACTTTTAAAAGTTTGTCAACTAATATTTTAGTGAAAACTTTTGCTGGAACATTTGATGTATTTTTTTCGAATGTAATCTTAATTTCTTTATCTGTTTTTTTGAATTCTAAAACAGATTCAATTGAAAATGCATTTATTGCTTCTCTAACCGCAGCTTCATCATTATACTTTATGAATATTATTGCTTCAGCTTCACGTGCAATTGCATTTCGTTTTGAACCGCCAATAATCGACCCGACCTGATAATCTACTATGCTCAAGCTATTAAGTAAGTATCCTAGCAGCTTTATAGCATTTGCTCTTTTATCAGAAATATTGATTCCAGAATGGCCGCCTTTTAATCCAGAAACAGAAATTGAGTATGGTGCATATCCGCCTTTTATCTCTTCATATTCAATCTTGAAAATTCCGGCAGTGTCCATCCCACCAGCACACCCAATGTAAAAAGCACCATCTTCTTCAGTATCAAGATTAATTAAAAATTTTCCTTCTATAAAGCCAGGCTGCAGACTATTTGCTCCCGTTAAACCAGTCTCTTCGTCAACAGTGAATAACAATTCAATTGGACCGTGATCGAAAAGATCATCAGTAACAAGTGCCAAAGCTGCTGCAACGCCAATTCCGTTATCAGCACCAAGTGTAGTTCCTTCGGATTTAATCCAATCTCCATCTCTAATTAGTTTAATGGGGTCTTTACTAAAATCATGAACAGTGTCTTTATTTTTTTCGCAAACCATATCTATGTGGCTTTGTAATACAACAGTTGGTACATCTTCAAATCCGGGTTTAGGAGGGACATAAATTACAATGTTACCTACTTCATCTTCTTTGAACAACCGGTTATGTTTTCCAGCAAAATTTCTTAAATATAATCGGATTCTCTCTTCATGTTTAGAAGGACGAGGAATTTGACTTATCTCATGAAAGCGGTTCCATACAACTGATGGAGCTAAACCTTCAATTGCTTTTGCTGACATATTTCCTCCTATTTTTTTTAATTATGCCTGATGCTTATTATGTCGCCATCTTGTACTATATACTCTTTTCCTTCCAATCTCCATGCACCAGCATCTTTACATTTATTGAATGACCCGTGAAGAATAAAATCTTCATAATGAACAACTTCAGCACGTATAAATCTACTAAAAAAATCTGTGTGAATTACACCAGCAGCTTGCTGAGCATTATAATTTTTCTTTATTGTCCATGCTCTGCACTCATCTTCGCCGACAGTAAAAAATGATTGAAGTCCAAGTATTTCATAAGACGTTCTTAAAATTTGTGTGAGAGCTGATTCCTTAATACCATAATCTTTCATAAAAACTTCTTGATCAGACAGACTTAATTGCGATAATTCTAATTCTATCTTTGCGAAAAATGGAATAATCGAAGCAAAATATTTTTCTTTAATAGAATTAACATTTGCCAATTCAGATTCAATAGATGGAATTGATTTTTCGTCATAATTAATTGCAATTACTAATGGTTTTAACGTTAAAAGTTGGTACCCAGATAATAATTTTAATTCATTATCATCTAGTTTAAGTGAACGTAGCGGCAACTCCTTTTCACAATGTTCCATACATTTTTGAATTAATGGAAGCTCTCTTTTTAGTTTTTCATCTTTTGATTTTTGAATATCTCTATTCAGCTTATCAATTCTATTTTCAAGAAATGCTAAATCAGACAGTAAAAATTCTGTTTCCAAAAATGCAATATCTCTAATTGGATCGATTGAACTCATTGGGTGCGAAACTGATTCATCTTTGAATGCTCTAACAATATAAAATAATGCATCATTGTTCCTCACATTATTCAAAAATGAACTGGTAATTTTAACTCTATTATCATCAGACATTCGAAGTCCAGGGATATCAAAAATCTCTATTGTTGCATTGATTTGTTTTTTTGGTTGGAAAATTCTAGTGAGGTTATCTAATCTTAAGTCAGGGACTTTTACAACTTCTATAGATGCTTCTTCTTGACCAGTTTGAGAATGAGTTTCTTTGTTAGACAAAATATTAAAAAGTGTTGTTTTTCCAGAAAATTGTAACCCTACTAAACCTATTTGCATTATACCTCTTTGGTAATCTTAAAAACTTTTTTTAATGCAATGCAAAATTATAAAAAAAATTTCAGTCGAGAGCTATAAAAGCGAATTTAGAATCAAATTACGTAATAATCTGAGTATGAAGGGCAATTTCTTCAAGAATTGAAGTTACTTTTAAACATACGGAAAGATCCCCATTAAATACCACTGCTTTCCCTTTGACATGGGCTTCAAATGCATAATCTCTTGCTTCTTCAAAAGTACACTTTACAGCTTTAATTAGTTGATTTATTACTTCCTCGAATGAGTGAATATCATCATTGAATAATAATACTTTATATGGATGTATTACAGATGTTGTATCTTCAATAATTTCTTCAACAACTTCATTTGGATTTTTTTCTAGCATCATTTTTCAATTTGTTAATTAAAATTATAAAAATAGCGCCTAAAAAAAAATTTTAATTATATTGTGCATTGAAATTAGAGAATGATAATTTTACTTTAGAGTAACTTAGAACATATTTGGAGGTCTAATGAAAATAGCTGTATGTGTAAATCACGTTCCAGATACGGCTGCAAAAATAAATATAAGCAGTGACGGAAAATCTATTGATAATACTGGAGTGACTTATGTTGTTAATCCATACGATGAATTTGCAATAGAGGAAGCACTAAAAACCAAGGAAAAATTTGGTGGCGATACAATTGCAATCAGTCTCGGAAATGAATCTAACAAAGAGACTCTCAGGAAAGCATTGGCAATGGGAATTGACAACGCAGTTCTACTTAAAACCGAAGAATATTATGACTCTTTATCTGTGGCAAAAGCTTTAGCTGCTGAGATCAAAGCTCAGAATTCTGGACTTGTCTTTTTTGGGAAGCAATCAGTAGACTTTGATAATTCCATTGTAGGTCAATTGACTGCAGAACTACTTAATTACAATTGTGTAAGTGTAGTCGTAGAATTTGAGTTGAAAGAAAATAAGATTATTGCAGACAGAGAGATAGAAGGCGGAAAAGAGGTTGTGGAAACTTTATTACCAGCAGTTATTACAACTCAAAAAGGATTAAATGATCCACGCTATGCTTCATTAAAAGGAATTATGGCTGCCAAGAAAAAAGTAATTGAAGAAAAAACTTTAGCTAAACCAAATAACTTTACTGAAGTAATAGGAATGAAGAAACCCGCACCTAAACAACCGGGTAAAATCATTGGTACTGATTCTAGTGCTGTTCCAGAATTAGTCAGATTATTACGTGAAGAAGCAAAAGTAATTTAAGGGGACAAAATGGCAAATAAAATTTTAGTCTTTATCGAACAGAGAAATGGACAAATAAAAAAATCATCATTGGAAGCTATCAAAGCCGCTTCTGAAATCGCAAAAAAACAATCTCTTTTACTTGAAGCAGTTGCAATTGGTAATGAAATAGATAATTTAGAAGTTAGTGGTGGTTTTGGTACTGCAAAAGTTACCCACTTAAAAAATTCTGAGTTGGAAAATTATTCTCCTAGTGCTTACGCTAATCTTGTATATGAATTCATAAAAGAAAATGACTTTGATGTAATACTATTTTCTAATACATCAATTGGAAAAGATCTTGCCCCCAGAGTGGCTGCGAAACTTGATTGTGGTGTTGTTACGGACTGCATTTTTTTTGACTTGCTACCAGATGGTTTAGTTGTTACCAGACCAATTTATGGAGGTAAAACACTTCTAGATTTAAAGATAGCTAGCCCAAGAAAGGTTATTACTCTGCGTCCAAATGTTTTTAATGCTGGAACACCAGATGAGAATAAAGCAGATGTAGTTATTACTAATGTAACTGAACCAAATCTTTCTACTAAAACAATTGATTTGAAAAAATCTGAAGGGAAAATTGATGTTGCTGAAGCTGATATTATAGTTTCCGGCGGAAGAGGAATAAAGGGACCGGAACATTTCAAATTAGTTGAAGAATTAGCAGACACACTTGGTGCTGCTTGTGGTGCATCAAGAGCTGTTGTTGATGCTGGGTGGAGATCTCACAGCGAACAAGTCGGGCAAACTGGCAAAACGGTTTCTCCTACTTTATATATTGCACTTGGAATTTCTGGTGCAATTCAACATTTAGCCGGTATGCGATCTTCAAAATATATAGTAGCAATTAATAAGGATAAAGATGCACCGATTTTCCAAGTAGCTGACTATGGAATTGTTGGAGATTTATTTGAAGTTGTTCCAACGCTTATAAGTGAAATAAAAAAAATTAAGGCATAGCAATTGAACAAGGTTCAAGTTGAAATATTAGGGTTATCCGCCAGTCCTTCAGCTGGCGGAGCATATGCACTATTACTTAAGGAAATTTACGGAGTAAGGCGACTTCCAATAATTATTGGTTCATTTGAGGCACAGTCAATTGCCCTGGAAATGGAAGGAATAAAACCACCTAGACCTTTAACACATGATCTATTAAAAAATGTAGTTGATAACCTTGGCGCAACAATTTCAGAAATTATTATAGATGAGTTGAGAGAAAATACTTTTTATGCAAAGATCAAAATTCAATTTGCAACTTTAACTAATGAAATTGATTCCAGGCCAAGTGATGCAATTGCAATCGCAGTTAGAACTGGAGCCCCGCTTTATGTTTCCGAAGAAGTGATGAGGATTGCTGGATTTGTTCCATCAAGTGAAGAGGCTGAAGAGTCTTTTCCTGAAGACAAACTTGAAGAAACCGAACCAAAAAGTCGTAAAAAAAATGTTCAAGAAACAAAATTGGCACAATTACAGAATCAATTAAGAGAAGCAATAGAAAAAGAGGATTATGAACGAGCCGCTAAATTAAGAGATGAAATAAAAAAAATGGGTGGAGTACAAAATTAATTAAACACTATCTTTCCAATTTCACATTCCAAGCATTTATTTTTTGAACAGTAATTTCTAAATAATTCTATCATTCCTTGCGAAATAACAGTTCTTTTCAATTCATTTTTAATATCTAGCGAAATGCTGACTTCAGATAGAATTTGATTATCACTTTTTTGTTCATAAATACTGTACATTTTCAAAATTTTTTTAGATAGATTTTTTTGTTCAAAAATTTCAAAATAGACTGAAAAAAATGGGAGTACAACATTTACCACTAATTCATCTGATCTAGCAATCCCAACAAAATATTTAATTTCATCATTCGATTTCTGTCCAATCACATAATGTGTTTTCCAAAATCCATTTGCTTTTATCACAAGCAAAGATCTTAATGAATTAACTAATACTGATAAATTGTGGATCTCCTTTAATTTTTTAGCAATTACTCCAATTAAATTATTATTGATGATTTCATTTACAATTATTGCACCAGCAGCAATTCTAATTGTTGGGAAATTTTGAGGTCTTAGTCTAAAAAAATGCCACTGAGAACTATCCATTAATCTATTATCGTATTTTTCTTTAATTGCGCCCCACTTAATACTAGATTGCTCCAAATATTTATGAGATTCATCATCAATTTTTTTCTCTTCATTAATAATTAATCCGGCGATATTCAAAAGAGCTGTCTCATATTTCTCAACTGAGGACTGTCCATTGCCTAAAGATCGTAAAAAATTGACATTAGCTAACTGCGCAAGCTGATTCATTTGAGTTTTATTTTTTGAATAACCAAGCCCTTCAAATATTAACTCATATAACAATTGCTGCCAACTTTCCTTATTGGATAACTCCGATCTTTTAAATTGCCTCTCATAAAAATCTTGTGGGAGTTCGTAACCTATACTTGGTTCCTTTATTTTCAAATTATTTACATAATGGATTTCTTTTAAACGATTAAAAATTTTTTTACATTTTTTATTATACCTTTGAATGCCATAATTCATAAGCAGTTTCTGTTTTTCACTTTCATTAATACTTGAATTAAGGTCAAAACATTTCAATCGATTTTTTGATTTTACATTATCCGTTTTTTGTTTACCTAAAGTAGATATTACTTCAGAGTTAATAAAAGTAGATAAACAGACAGATGGCACTTTCCTTCCATTGCGAGTATAGACATATAGATGTTTAAATTTATTGAATAAAGCTGCATGAAGTATTAGGCTGTTATATTTTGCATCAATGTTATGTCCATGATTTTTCCAATCAGCAAAGTCTCTATCTAATTCAATATCACCAACATAAGTTAAATTACCAATTCGAAGTCTTGCATTTTTAAAATCAGGTCCGCCGGAATCCTCATTTCGAGTTCCAGAATCTAGAATTTCAATTTCTTCGCCGTTAGGAGATATTAATGGAGAGGAGAATTCTTTGTTGAACCAAATATTGTAAAGAATGCTTTCTTTGATTTTTGTATCTGAACTCATCGTTCGATTAACACTGCTTTTAATAATTCTTCACTGCACTTGGAATATCCGCAATGAAGTTAATACAATATCTGGCTAAAATCTAATTCTAATTCGAGGAAATTTGAACAATTGATTGGTTTAGTCTAATTAATTCGCTTTTTATATGTGTTAAAAAGTCTAAAGAAGAATCACAATAGATTAAGGATCTACTTACATTTAACATGAAATTTGAATAATCAGCATTTTTAAACAAATTAACAACTTCTGTTAAACTTCCACCTTGAGTTCCAATTCCCGGCAATAAAATTGGTAAATTGTTAAATGAAGGTATGCTTTCTTTCAAATCGGAAATATTTGTTGCACCAAAAACAAGTCCGCAATTATTTAAGTTATTCCATTCATTAACTTTTTGGATAACTCTTTTATATAAAAACACGCCGTTTGATAATGTCTGTTTTTCAAAATCTTCCGAGCCAGTATTGGAGGTTAATGAAAGGATAAAAATTAATTTCTCCGAATATTTTAAAAAAGGTTCTACAGAATCAAATCCCATGTAAGGGTTAATAGTAATTGAATCAAAATTCATATTACCAAACACAGCTTCTGCGTACATTTGGGACGTATTCCCGATATCACCTCTTTTTGCATCAGCTATTGTCAAAATATTATTTGGAATTAATTCTTTAGTAGAAATTAAATTTTCAATTCCTTTCAATCCGTCTTTTTCATAAAAAGCAAAATTAATTTTGTAAGCAGCTGCATATTCATAGGTAGTTTCAATTATAGATTTATTGAATGCAAGAATTGGATTTTTTTCCGATAGTAATTTTTTTGGAATCTTATTTACATCTGAATCTAATCCAACGCAAATGTGTAGATTTTTATCGAGCTTTGATTTTAATTTTTCTTGCGCAGTCATTGATTATTTTAAGTATGAGTTTTTCGATTGCGGTAAATATTTAAAACAATTCCAATCATAACCATATCTACCAAAAGTGAACTCCCACCATAACTCAAAAATGGTAATGGTAATCCAATTACTGGTGTTAAACCTACATTCATTCCAATGTTTATTGCGAAATGTGCAAATAGCAAGCTTAAAATGCCTATAGTTACAAGAATAGAAAATTTATCTTTAGCAAGGTTGGATATTTTAAGCAATCTCATAAATACAATTAAAAATAAAATCAGAACCAATATGCTCCCAATAAAACCAAATTCTTCGCCCACTACACAATAAATAAAATCAGTCCACTGCTGAGGTATAAATCGAAGTTGTGTTTGATTCCCTTCCAAAAATCCTTTTCCAAAAACTCCACCGGAGCCAATTGCAAGTTTTGCTTGAAGTGCATTATAACCAGAACCTAAAGGATCTGCCATGGGATCCAGAAATGATTCAATTCGTTTTTGTTGATGAGGTTTTAGTATTTTAAAAGCATAATCAAAAAAGAAACTAGCTCCCAAATTCATAACAAAAACTGTAACACTATTAAAGAGATCCCTTTTGAAAAAAATCAACGCTGCAATAACTCCAATCAATGAAATTATAAATGGAATTATTCCAAACAATGATGCAACTGTAACAACTCCGGGAGATACTACAACAAATAAACCAAATAAACTAATACCACTCCAAAAGATCATTGAAAAAGTTATTAGCGAAAATACAATTGCGGTACCAGTATCAGGCTCTAACAATATCAGTAAAATTGGAACAAACCCAATTGAAAGCGCAACTCCAATATCCTTAATATTATTAATATCCCTTGCTTTATAAGAAAGCCAATAAGCCAAACATAAAATAGTTCCTAATTTCGCAAATTCAGAAGGCTGAAAACCAAATGGTCCAAAACTTAACCAACTCTTTGAACCATATACTGTTTTACCAATTACTAGAACTAAAATTAAAAACAAAAGTGATACAGCATAAGATGGCAAAGCAGACATTTTAAATAATTGCTGTGGTAAAAAGTAAACAATAAAAAATGCAACAATAGAAATTACTGCCCAGAAAAATTGTTTTTGAAAATTTCCGCTTGCAGTTGGATGATTTACTGTTGAACTATAGATTGCTAATAAACCAATAACCAAAAGAATTAGTACAGAGAAAAATACTGAAAGGTCGAAGCGATCATTTAATTTGTAATTAATTTGCAATTAATTACCTCGATTAGTTTTCAACTCACTAATAAGTTCTAATTTCTTTTCATTCTGAATTTTATCTTTTAGTAAGTAGGCTTTAATAACATCTCTTGCTATAGGTGCAGCATTAGTACTGCCAAAACCAGAGTTTTCGACTATTACTGCTATTGCAATCTTTGGATTATCAAAAGGAGCAAAACCAATAAATACTGCATGATCATCTCCATGAGGATTTTGTGCAGTACCAGTTTTACCAGCAATTTTAATTTCTTCCATCCTTATATTTCCAGCAGTTCCAGAGCCATGTACTACTTTGTACATAGCATTTCTTACGATATCAAAGGATCTATTGCTAATTCCTAAATCAAAAAATTGAGGTTTAACATCTAAATATTTGCCATTACTCGTTTCAACGTATCCTTTAAGAAAATGAGGCTTAGCACTTTTTCCATAATTAGCAAACAATGCTGCATATTGTGCCAATTGAAGTGGAGTTACACTTAATTCCCCTTGTCCAATTCCTAAACTTATTAAAATTCCTTTTGGCCATCTGTTTATACCAAATGCCTTATCATAGTATTTTCTTGTTGGCAAAATACCAGCGATTTCTTCTGGAATATCAACACCAGTTTTTTTCCCGAATCCAAACTCACTAGAATATGATGCCCATCTGTCTAATCCAACTTTTAATATTAGTTGATAAAAATATGTATTGCATGATTTTTCAATTGCAGTTGTTAAATCTACTATTCCGTGAACATGCAAACATTTAAAAAACCGGTCACCAAATTGAAATCCACCACCGCACCTGACTTTATAAGTGCTATCAATTATTCCATCTTCAAGTGCAGCAATTGCTGAAAGCATTTTAAAAGTAGAACCTGGGGAATAAATTGACATTGTTGCTCTATTAAACATTGGTTTTTCTACATCATTATTAAGTTTAAACCAGATTTCATTTAATGTAACAGAAGCAAAATCTTGAAGATTAAATTCTGGTGCACTTAAAAATGCAATTATTTCTCCATTTGTTGGATCTAAGGCTACTAGTGCACCTCGTTTATCTTTAAAAGAATTTTCTGCAGCAACTTGCGCATCTTTATCAATAGTTAAAATTAAATCAAAACCTTTGAGAGCATTAACATCTGCTTCTCCACTTTTGTACTGACCAATGGTTTTTTGATGTGAATCAACCAAAACATACTTTACACCCTTTTCGCCTTTTAAAATATTTTCATACGTTTTCTCAATTCCACTGAAACCAATTTCGTCTCCCATTGAATATTCATCTCTTCTTTTTTGAAGTTCAACGGAGGAGATTTCTTTTGAATACCCGAATAAGTGAGAACCCATAACACCGAATGAATAATCTCTCTGAGTTTCAATCACATAATCAACACCTTGTAATTTGCTCATATTTTCTTCATACCAGGCAATTACTTTGAAACTAACATCCTTTGCAATTTTTCTAGGGATATATTTTGAATATTGTTCGTTTTGTTTTAAGATTTTATTTACATATCCGCTTTCAAAACCTAAAATTGCTTCGATATAGGGATTAAGTTTTGTGTCATAATCGGCTGGGGTGATTCGCAAGGTAAAAGAAGGTTTATTGCCAACTAGCACTTGAAAGTTTCTATCGAAGAATACTCCTCTTGGTGCAGTTTGATAAATTGGTTTAACACTATTCTCATCTGCTTTCTCTGAATAAACCGGTTGGTTCAAAACTTGCATATTGAATAATTGAAGAACAATAATTGCAAAAAAACCAACAATAACCACAAGCACAATCTTCTGCCTAATTGCGGAATCTAATAGTGTATCATTCATTCAAATCTCTTGCGTTTTATAAAAATAATTTTAAATACACTTAATGCTGCTGTAAAAATACCCGGTAAAATTGCCCCCTCAACTAATAGGAAAAGAAAGTTGAATTCTGGATTAGTAGAAGAGACAGCATTAAAAACAAAGGATTCAATGCTCGCACATAAAAATACAATAAAAACAAAAAAGAATGAAGATGTTGTTACTTCAACTTTTGGTTCATTATAAAAATAGCCGGTTATAAAACCTGAAATCGTCAAGGAAAGCATCGATACTCCAAATACATTTCCTGATATCAAATCAAGAGCAAAACCGCAAATAAAGCCCAAGACTGTTCCAAACATTTGTCCATTCATTAATGTAAAGTAAACAAGAAGAATAACAATGATGTTTGGTCCCACACCAGATATTGAAATTAGAGGAACAACAACCAGTTGAACTATTATGGCAGTAATGAAAAGTAATAATAACTTTATGATTTTGTTTGTCATCTATTTAATCAAATTCATTTCAAGATTGTTAATCTGCTTTGACATCGCTTGCTTAACAATAAATACACCATGCACAGATTCTATTTTTGAAAAAGGCTGAATTGAAATAGTATGCAGTAATCCTAGCATCAACGATTCTTTTTTGGAAATAATACCAACTGGTACATTAGGCGGAAAGAGCATACTAAAATCTGAAGTTTCAATTATGTCTCCAACTCTCACATCATATGTTGTGGGAATATTTTTAATAACTAATTCTGATCCATCCCAGCTTAATACTCCATCCACATTTATTCTTTGTATTGTAACAGCTATGTTCAGATTACTATTAAAAAGAGTTCTAATTAATGAAAAATTTGGTGTAACATTTGAGATTATTCCAACTAAACCTTTTTGATCAATAACCGGCATCCCAATTTCAATTTCATCTTCTAAGCCTTTATTGATTGTAAAAAATCCTTGCAGTTTGTTTACATGCTTCGAAATTACATCTGCAGTTACTAATTGGAGCTTCGAAGTATCTTTCATAAATAATTTCGCACGCAGTTCTTCGTTTTCACTCTCTTGATTTCTTAGTTTATTTAATTCAAGCATTAAGCGTGCATTTTCGAGTTTCAATTTTTCTTTACTCTCATCATATTTAAAAATATCAAGCACACTATTCAATACATCTGAAACAAACGCAAAATTACCCAGAGCAAAGGTTCTTATTTTTTTTATTTGAGGTTTTTCACTGGAAGAAATAAATGAAAGGCTTACAACAATTAAAAAAATTAAAAGGATGTATTCTTTGAATTGATTTATGAATTGTTTTAAAAATTTAATCATTAGTAAGTTCTTTTACGAATGAACACCTTTGAGTATTTATTAATATTTTCAATGGCTTTACCAGCGCCTCGAACAACAGCCGTTAAAGGATCGTCTGCTACATGAACTGGCAAATTAGTTTCCATCCTAATTCTTTCATCAAGTCCTTTTAACAATGCTCCGCCGCCGGTAACCATTACTCCACGGTCTAAAATATCAGCAGATAGTTCTGGTGGAGTTCTTTCAAGAGTTTGTTTTACAGCTTCAACTATTTGAGAAATATTTTCATTCAAAGCATCTCTAACTTCAACTGAACTTACCTCTGCAGTTTTTGGAATACCTCCAACTAGATCCCTCCCCTTTACTTGAATTGTAACTTCTTCCTTCAAAGGTACTGCAGAACCAACTTCACATTTAATTGCCTCGGCAGTTCTTTCCCCAATTAATAAATTGTAGTTCTTTTTAAAAAACTGCATAATGGCATTATTCATTTCATCACCGGCAATCCTTATCGATTCTTCATTTACAATACCAGCTAAGGCAATTACTGCAATTTCAGTTGTTCCTCCGCCAATATCGATAATCATATTTCCTACGGGAGCTTCAACATCAACACCAATACCAACAGCAGCTGCCATTGGTTCGGCGATTAAATGGACTTCTTTTGCCCCAGCATGTTCGGCAGCATCTCTTACGGCTCTTTTTTCAACTTCGGTAACACCACTTGGAACTGCTATAACAATTCTCTTGCTTGTAAAAGTATTTGGAGTAACTTTTTTTATAAATGCCCGAATCATTCCTTCTGCAATTTCAAAATCTGCTATCACACCATCACGCATCGGTCTTGTTACACGAATCTCTCTATGCTCGCGTCCTTGCATTTCTTTTGCTTTATTTCCTAACTCAATAATTCTCTTAGAATTTCTATCAAACGCAACAATTGATGGTTCATTTAACACTATACCTTTACCTTTGATATAAATTAATGTGTTAGCAGTACCTAAATCTATTGCAATATCAGTAGCAAAAAAATCGAAAAATCCCATTTTACTCCTTAGTGTTTAAAATTTCTAATTCCGGTAAATACCATTGAAATATTTTTTTCATTTGCTGTTTTGATTACTTCTTCGTCACGAACTGAACCGCCAGGTTGAATAAGAGAATTAATACCATGCGAAATAATTTCTAATAAACCATCCGCGAATGGGAAAAATGCATCAGATGCTGCAGCGGCCCCGTTCAAATCATGGCCAAAGTGTTTAGCTTTTGCAGCGGCAATTTTTGCAGAATCAATTCTTGACATTTGTCCAGCTCCAACTCCGATAACTTTTCTATCTTTTGTAAATACAATTGCATTTGACTTTGTATGCTTACATACTGCCCAAGCAAATTTCAATTCTTCAATTTCCTCTTTAGAGCATTTTTTCTCAGTTACACAATTTAATTTTATCGATTCTTTACAAGAGTCATCTTGAGTCTGAACAAGCATTCCTCCTGGAATACTCTTTATATGTAATTCGTTTTTATTTAATTGTTTTTTACAAATTATAATTCTTCTATTCTTTTTCTCCATTAATATTTTAAAAGCACTTTCACTTATTTGTGGAGCACAAATAATTTCTAAAAAAAGTTCATTTAATTTATAAGCACAAGAATCATCAACAACAGAATTAAAAACAACAATGCCGCCAAATGCAGATACCGGATCACATGATAATGCCTTTAAGTAAGAATCAGTAGAATCCTTTCCGACTGCAGCACCGCATGGATTTGTATGCTTGATTATGGCACAAGAATTATCAGGTAAATCATTTACTAACTCAACAGCAGCTGTTAAATCAACGATATTATTATAGGATAATTCTTTTCCATGAAGAATATCAAAATAGTTGTCAAAATCGCCAAAAAGTTGTGCTGTTTGATGAGGATTTTCTCCATACCGTAAATTCACTAATGATTTTAGATTTATTCTTAAATCTGTAATTGGCTGGTTAAATTCCTTTTCCAAATAATTAGCAATGAGCGTATCATAATATGATGTGTATGCAAATGCTTCATATGCTAGCTTTTTTCTAGTTTCTATGCTTACACTACCTTTTCTTAATTCATCAAGAAATTGTGAATACTGGTCTGGCTTGGTTAATATTGAAACAGATTGAAAATTTTTTGCAGAAGCTCTAATTAAACTTGGCCCTCCGATATCAATGTTTTCAATTTTTTCTTCCAAAGTAACATCATCTCGATTCACAACTAGAGGAAATGGATATAAATTTACACAAACAATATCAATTGGAGAGATATTGTTTTCTTCAGCCTCTGATACATCAGATTCATTTCCTCTTCGCATTAAAATGCCACCGAATATTTTTGGATTTAAAGTCTTTACTCTCCCAGAAAAAATTTCTGGGGATGAAGTGAACTTGCTAATTTCGATGCAATTAATATTATTTTCAGAAAGAAGTCTGGCAGTATTCCCAGTGGCAAGAATTTTATATCCTAAATGATATAGCTCGTTTGCAAAAAATACAATATCCGTCTTATCAGACACACTGATGAGGGCATACTTTAACAAACAGACTCCGTAAAAAAATTACTCTTTAATAAATACTCGATTATTAATAAATGAAATTTTACCGTCAGCAAACTTCTCAACAATCATTGGTAAAATTTTATGCTCAATTCTTAAAACTATTTCTGCCACTTCTTCAGGATTATTAGCATTTAAAATATCAACACTTTCCTGAAAAATAATATTACCGTGGTCATAAATCTTATCTACAAAATGAACAGTAGCACCTGAAATTCTTTCATTTGCTTCAAAAACAGATTTATGAACATTCATACCATACATACCCGAACCGCCATACTTTGGTAGAAGTGCCGGATGTATGTTAATAATCATATTTTCAAATGCATCAACAAAATGATCTGGAATCTTTTTAAGAAATCCAGCCAGTACAATTAACCCAACAGATTTTCTTTTAAGCTCTTCAATTAAAATATTATAAGTAATAAATCCTTCAATTTCATTATTGCTTACAAAATAAACTGGAATATTTTTACTTACTGCAAATTTAACAGCTAGACAATCTTTTCTATCGCTGATTAATGCACAAATGCAAATCTTTTTAGAAGATACTTTTTCAATAATTGCGTGAAGATTAGAACCTCTTCCAGAAACAAATAGAGCGATATTTAACATAACTTTTTTAATTTGCGAAAAAAATTATCTAAATATGAATCAATAATCAATAAAACCATTGAAAATATTAAAGAAAAGTGGGGTCTTGGAGGTCACATCCTTGAAATCTTTCTTTTCAGGTTCTCAATTTGCGATTGAATATAATCTTGAAAGTCATGACTATTAACATCCTCTGCCATTTCCAAAAGTCTTAAGGCTTCTTCCTTTTCTTTAACATAATAATTAGCCTTTGCTTGTATAAGATATGAATAAGGATAAACCCATTTTTCATTTTCAGTTTTGGAAGTCAAAATATTTTCAGCATAAGTTACAGCATCGGCATACTTCTTTAAATTCAACGAGGCTTCTGATATAACGGTTAAGGCTTCTGCCTTTTGGTTTTCATTTAATTCATTACTTAACAAAATTTTCACACTATCGATAGCAGATTTGTATCTTCTATTATCGACAAAATTTTTAAATCTGATTAATTTGAGATCGATATCAGCAATAGGATTTTTAACAAAATATTCAGACTTCCTTTTTGCGTATGAATCCTCGAATATATCTTGATTCCCATTTTTTGCTTGAATTAAATACTTTTGATATTCTGTATCATTATTAAGATGTTTATGAGATATAGCAATTCTATATGCAGCCATGCCAGTTAAATCTAGTTCTTTGGATTGCTCTAAAAAAGCATCAAAAAAATCAACCGCTCTTGCAAACTGGTTCCTCTTAAAATAGATTTCCCCTTTTCGATAATTAGCTAAGGCTGTAATCTGTGGGAATTTAGTATTATCACTTCTAATAATGAAATTTAGGGATTCCATCGCTTTTTCATATTGTCTGTCTTGAATTAAACTGACAGCATGAACATATCTAAAAAGAGTATTATTTGGATATTTTGCAATTAATGATTTACTGAACAAATAGGAGCTATCATAATCTGCTAAGTAATCAGTATAGATTTTTGCAAGGTGAAATGCAGCTTCAGTTTTAGAAGTTGTACCTTTTTGATATGCTGTTTTAATGTACCTTAATCCTCTAGCCTTATCAGAGGATAACCCAGTTAAATTGACAGCCCATTTTAGAAAATCTGGTACAAAGCTCATTGCATAATCAAATAATCCTAATCCAAGATAAGCATCATAGTATTTTGGATTGAGTTCTAAAACTTGCTCAAAGTTTGAGACTGCTCTTTTACTTGCCCAGAAAGCATCAACTGAAGATTCATTAGTTGCAAAAGCCATAGCTTGATAGGATGAAACATTACCAGACATACATAATATTCTTACATTTTTTTTATCAATTTTTAAAATCTTTTCGATTTTCTCAATTGCAATTTCTGCAAATCTTAAAAATACTTGGTATTCGCCTGGGTCATGTGTGGCTAAGTAAGTCCAAAAGTGAATTTTTGCAATGTAAAAATATCCATCCGGCTGTTCGGGTTTAAGATCAATCATTTTATTAAAGATTTTTTCTGCGGCATTCAATTCCATATTGTATGCTTTTTGAAGTCCTTGTTCAGCAAGTGATTGAATACCCTGAGCTTGAGTTGATGAAATAATTATAAATAGTGCACTGAATATAAAACAAATTTTCTTTATCAATTTATTTACCTTGTTGAGAATATATAAATGCAGCTCTAATGAATTCTCTAAAAAGAGGATGTGCTTTTGTGGCACGTGATTTCAATTCAGGATGAAATTGACATCCAACAAACCATGGATGATTTTTTATTTCAATCATTTCAACTAAATGTTCATCTGGCGATAGTCCGCTAAATATCATTCCATTCTTATCTAAGTCATCTTTGAATTTATTATTAACCTCATATCGATGGCGGTGTCGTTCAGAAATTTTTTGTTTTTTATAAGCATCAAAAGCCAGAGTTTTTCTTTTCAGGATACATGGGTACGCACCAAGACGCATAGTCGCCCCTTTTGTTTTCACTTTCAATTGCTCTGGCATAATATGAATAACGTTAAATTGATTATTCTTTGTAAACTCAGAACTGTTTGCTTTTTTCAGGCTGCAAACATTTCGAGCAAATTCAATGACAGCACATTGTAAACCCAAACAGATTCCAAAAAAAGGAATCTTATTTTCTCTTGCAAATTTAATTGCTTTTATTTTTCCCTCAATTCCTCTTTCGCCAAATCCACCGGGGACCAATAATCCATGAAAATCTTGTAATATTTTCTCTGGACCTTTTTCTTCTATTTCCTCAGAGCTTAAAAATTCAGCTTTAACTTGTACATTATTTTCAGCACCAGAATGAACAAAAGCTTCTGTTATACTTTTATATGCATCTTTATTTTCAACATACTTTCCACAAACAGCTATCTTTACAATTTCTGAAGCGCTTTTAACTTTTGAAACAAAATCATTCCATTGATCAAGATGAATATTAATATCAGGCAGCTTAAGTCTTTTCAAAATGATTCTATCTAATTCTTGTTCGAATAGAACCGAAGGAACTTCATAAATAGTTGAACAATCATATGCTGAGATCACAGCATCTGAAGATACGTTAGTAAAAAGAGCAATCTTTTCTCGAATGTCTTTTGCTAGTTTTTCCTCTGACCTACATACCAAAACATTTGGTTGAATTCCTAATTCAAGCAAGTTTTTAACACTATGCTGAGTGGGTTTTGTCTTCATTTCGCCAGCTGAAGATATGAATGGAACAAGTGTAACATGTATACTTATTGCATTTTTTCTGCCAAGTTCTAACATTATCTGGCGCATAGCTTCAATGAATGGTAAACTCTCAATATCACCAACGGTTCCGCCAATTTCAGTAATAATAATATCATACTTACAACTCTCCTCAAGAAATCTCATTCGCTTTTTAATCTCATCAGTAATATGCGGAATCACTTGAACTGTAGCGCCTAAAAAATCTCCTCTCCTTTCGCGAGTTATAACTTCATTATATACTTGCCCAGAAGTTGTATTATTAGCACGAGACATATCGACATCTAAAAATCTTTCGTAATGTCCTAAATCTAAATCTGTTTCTGCTCCATCATCAGTTACATATACTTCACCATGCTGAAAAGGATTCATGGTTCCTGGATCAACATTAATATAGGGATCAAATTTTTGAATTGTGACACTATAACCGCGCAATTTAAGTAATAGGCCAATTGAAGAAGCTGTTATCCCTTTGCCTAAACTTGAAACAACTCCACCCGTTACAAAAATATATTTTACTTTTTTCTTAAATGGCATGAATGAACAAAAGTTGGTTGGGAAATTTTGGAATTAAAGATATAAAAATTTTTGCATAAGTCTATAAATATTAATAACAAAGTGTAACTTTTTTATATTATTTATAAAATTTCAATCTCGCTCTCTTTCGGAATAACTATATCATATGTCTTTTTATTCTTATTTGGTAGGAAATTATTCCTTAACCATGGGTTGAAAATTTTTAAGACTTTATAGTTAACTCCATGTCTTTTAGCAAATATTGCTAAATCTTTAATTGCTGTTTTTACAGTAATAGTCCTAGTCTCAATTGGTGGATACAGCTCGTCTTCATTTAACTGAAAACCATATTTAGGCGGATCTTTGAAAATTTCCTTTATTGCCAATAATCTAAAAATGAATCTACTTGTTTCTTCTACTAAATAAAGAGAATAATAATTGTTTGATAATTGGCGCTCCATTTGCTTATCTATTCCATTAATTCCATAATTGTATGAAGCAGCTGCCATTGTCCAATTTCCATATTTTGAATAAGCTTCTTTCAAGTATTTACAAGCCGCTTCAGTTGATTTTTCAATATGATATCTTTCATCGATTTCCTTAGTTACATCTAAGCCATATTTTTTTGCAGCTGGAGCCATGAATTGCCAAAATCCAACTGCTCCAGCTGGTGATACAGCGTTGGTCAGTCCACTTTCAATAACTGCCAAATATTTGAAGTCATTTGGAATTTTATTTTTTCCCAAAATTGATTCTATTATTGGGAACCATCTATTGGCTCTTTTTAAATAGAGAATTGTTGCTGATGACCAATGTACATTAACTAATAATTCCCTTTCCATTCGTTCAAATACATCAAGAACATTAAGAGGAACTTTCTCCCCACAAAAATCCATTTCTTCAGGTACTTTCGGAATAAATTCTCGATGGCCTCTTTCTAACTCGACTATTATTCTCCGAGGGGTACTTTCTTCCAAAGTTTTAATTTTCAAAACAGCAATTACAGAAATAACTATAACTAATATGCTTAGTGCAAAGACTATATAAACTAGTTTTTTATCCATTCCTCATAAATATAAAAAAGGCTGTCTATAAATGACAGCCTTTCATTAATTAGTTTAAGAATACATTTTTCTAATCAACACTCTTTCCAGCAGCAATATTTTCCAACATAGTAGTTGTTAGAGATTTTGGTCTTTCAATTGGATAACCAAGAGCTCGTGCCCAAATAATATTTGAACAAACACCTAATGCTCTACCTATTCCAAAAAGAACAGTATAGAACTCATATTCCTTAACTCCGTAGTACCATTGAATAACACCAGATTGAGCATCAACATTTGGCCATGGATTCTTTGCTTTTCCTTGTTCAAGTAAGATTGGAGGAACAACTTTAAATAATAAGTCAACATATTTAAATAATAAATCGTCTGGCATGTGTTTCAAACAAAATTCTCTTTGAGCAGTGTACCTTGGATCAGTTTTTCTTAAAACAGCATGACCAAAACCAGGAATTACTCCAGTCTTTAAAGTATCCCAAACAAATTTTTTCATTTCTTCTTCAGTTGGAACTTTACCACCTAAAGTTTCAACTACACCATGAATCCACCTTAATACTTCTTCATTTGCTAATCCGTGCAACGGTCCAGCTAAACCATTCAGCATAGCACTAGTCGCATAATAAATATCAGATAATGCGCTTGCAACTAAATGACCGGTATGAGCACTTACATTTCCGCTTTCGTGGTCGCTGTGAAGAATGAAGTAAAGTCTTGCTACATCGTCATAAGGTTTTGGAATACCCATCATATGAGCAAAGTTTCCACCAAAATCTAATTTTGGATCAGGCGCGATAATTTTTCCATCTCGATATTTCAACCGATAAATAAAAGCAGCAATCTCAGGTAATTTAGCAAGAAGATTCATCGCATCTTCATAATAATATTGCCAATATTCAGTCTTCTTAATATGTTCATGATATTTGACTTTAAAAATTGAATCACGATTCATAGAAAGAATTGCAGCAGAAAACATTGTCATAGGATGTGAATCAGCCGGCATAGCACGAAGAATATTGAACACATAATCTGGTACTTTTTTTCTTGCATTGAATTCTTCATGCACATCGTCAGCTTCTTTTGATGTTGGTAATTCTCCAGTTAACAAGAAATAAAAAAAGCCTTCTACAAAAGGCATCTCTTGTCCTTCTACCTTTGGTAATTTTTCTAATACTTCAGGAATAGTCAGTCCTCTGAAACGAATTCCTTCGAAAGGATCAAGATAAGAGATATCTGTAACTAAGCACTTAATATCTCTCATACCTCCAATTATTTGTCCAATGTTAACCTCATCAGCCTTAACATTTCCAAATTCCTTTACTAGTTTTTCAGTTCTTGGACGCTCAGCTAAAATTTTTTGTTCAAGTTTTTGTTTTAATCCGGACATATTTCCTCCGTTGTTAGCAATAAGATCTATTAGTTAATAATGAGTATTAGTAGTATCCAATCTAAAAAAATATTATGAAACACAATCAACAGCCGTCATTGCACTTTGCACTGCACCTTCAATAGTTGATGGTAATCCAGTATTTGTCCAATCACCACTTAATATTAAATTATTAAAAGGGGACTTAATATTTTCTCTTTTTGCTGTTGATTCAGAATCAGAAATAAAAGTTGCGCGTTTCTCCTTTATAATAATTGAGTTAGTAACTAATTCTTTTTTAAAAATAGAAAAAAATATCTCTAACTCCGAATATAATATTTCGAAAATTTCATCATTTGTCAATAAAATTAACTCCTCTGCCGCACTTATTGTTAGTGAGATGTATTCACCATGATTAAAGATCCAATGGATTTTTGAGTCTATTAACCCATAAAATTTTTTAGTGAATGGATTCTTTGATAACCAAATAAAAGCATTAAGAATTGGTGAATACTTGAGTTCAGGAAGACATTTGGTTGGTATTTTTGAATTCTTAAATATTTTTATCAATTGATGAGATGGTATAGAACTGATAACATGATCAAATTCAGAATAGGTGTTTTTATCTGTTATAACCCGAATTAATGATGAGTTACTGTATTCGAACACTAACACTTTTTCCGATGTATTAATTATATTATTTTTTTTCTTTAATTTTTCCTTGCATTTTTCAACATATAATTCAGACAAACCCACCTTTGGAATAATAAATTTTGTAGAATCATTCCCATCTAGAAATATTTTTTTCAAAACCTCAGCAAAAATTGAAGCTGATGCTCTATCAATAGAAGTATTAAGAGTGCCGAAACAAATAATTTCCCAGAAAGATTGAATTGCTTCCCTTGTTTGCTTTTTTTCAATCAGCCATTGAACAACTGAATATTCTTTTATGTCGCATGTCCAACAAAAACACAATTCCAAAAATAAATCCACAATCTTTAATCTAGATTTCAGGCTGATAGCATTAAATTTTAATATTGCAAATAACAAGTTTATTGGATAAAATATATTTGAAACAGCTAAATTAAATTCACTCTCATTTTTTTTTACAAAACATACACTCATATTTTTTTGAATTTCTATTAAATCGGCTGAATCAATTTTTGAAAGAAAAGATAGAGTATTTGTATAACATCCCATCATCAAGTGCTGACCATTATCTATAATAGAATTTATCTTAGGATGGTAAAATGAATAGGCTCTTCCACCAAGTTTAGGTGAGGATTCGATCAAAGTAACTTCGTAATTCTTTTCGGCGAGAAGGACAGCAGCGCTTAATCCAGAAATACCTCCTCCAATAACAACAATCTTCTTCATTAATAAACTAAACTATATTTTGCCCACACTCCAAATGCAATTGAAGTTTTTTCAAACTTACTAACTTTAATTCGCTCATCAAAAACATTAAAATCCGATTGCTCAATTTTATTAAGCAGTCTATAATAAATATGCTGCATTGCTCTAGCCGGGAATAAAGATGGCTTGTCATCGAAATCCAAATTGCTATTTGCTTTTGAGAAGTAAAACTTTGCTCGTTCAGTTTCAAATTTCATTAATGAAATAAAATAATGATTGTAGTTTTTATTTAATAAATCATATTCAGAATAATTAAAATGACTTAAATCTTTTTGTGGAAGATAGATTCTACCCTTTTCTGCATCTTTCCCAACATCTCTTAAAATATTTGTCATTTGCATAGCTAAACCAAGATTAACAGCATAATCTTTTGCTGATCTATTTTTATAACCAAAAATTTCAATACACATTAAGCCGACAGTAGATGCAACCCTATAACAGTATTGTATTAAATCCTCAATTGTTAAATATCTCTTCTGTTTTAAATCCATTTCCATTCCTAGGATCAATTCAAAAAATGGATCAAGAGGAATGTTAAATTGGGAAATAATTGATGCTACTTTATTTAACAAAGGATAGTTTGAATTGCCATGTAAAGATTTTTCAAATTCTATTCTCCACTTTTTCAATTTCTCATATTTTATATCGTCTGACTCACTGCTTTCATCAACAATATCATCAGTTTTTCTACAGAATGCATAGACAGCATTCATGGCATCTCGTTTGGGAGCTGAAAGTAGAGAAAATGCATAATAAAAACTGCTTTTACTTTCTTTTGCTATTTGTTTTGGATTATCGAGATTCACATCACTGCCATTTTAAAAGTCAATTTAATAAAATCAAATTTAGAAAGTTTTGGTCTATTTCTGAAAATGTCAAAATTTACTTTTTCTATTTTACTTAAAATTTCCATTCCACTAAGTATTGTTAACTTAATTTGGTATCTGAGTTTTAAAGGAAGTACCCCTATTAGTTTTTTCCCTTCTTCAAAAAGAAATCTGGTCCTTGTGATCTGAGAACCTAATAGCTTGTTAAAATTAACATTATTTTCTTTTACCTCAAATAGATTTTCATTTACACCATGCGCTTTCATTTCTTTAATTGGAATGTATATTCTACCCTTATTAAAATCTACTGCAATATCTTGATAAAAATTTGTTAATTGAAGTGCAGTACAAATTAAATCAGAATATTCATTATTCTTTTCATTAGAGCAATTAAATAATTCTAAAATAATCCTCCCAATTGGATTTGCAGATCTCTTGCAATAATCTAATAGATCATTATAAGTGGAATATCTTATAACTGTAATATCTTGTTCAAAAGCACTCAATAAATCATAAAAATTTTTATATGTTAAAGAAAATTGCTGGCAAGTAAATTGAAATGCTTTCCAAAATTCACTTGGCGGATTATGATTTACTGTTTTAAATAAATCATCTCTATACATATGAATTTTATACAATCTTTCTTCTATAGAAAAATTTCCTTCATCAGCAATATCATCAGCTTGCCTTGCAAATTGATAAATAATCGCGATATGTTTTTTTAAATGTTTTGGAATGAAAAATGAAAGGACTGGAAAGTTTTCATAATGGGATGTTGTAAATTGCAATGCGTTACGATAGGCGTCATTTAATAATTCTTCTTTATTCATTCAACTAAAACTTCATTATTATTTTTTAGTGCCCGAAGGGGGACTCGAACCCCCACTGGCTTGCGCCAATTAGCTCCTGAAACTAACGCGTCTACCAATTCCGCCATCCGGGCAAATATTAAAATATAATTTACCTTATCTCACGTGCTTCATGAGATGTATCTTTAACCGAATACCTATCAAAAATTCTCATAGTTGTATCACGAAAAGCATCATAGGTTGAGGGCATATCGCGTATATTGATAATATCTTCCATTACACCAGTTCTACAATCACCAGAAAATAATTTTGGATCACCTAATTCATAAATTGTATCTCTGCAGAATCTTGCTGAAACAACATTCCCACTTGCTGGTAACTGAAAATCTTCAACTGGTAACTGTAATTTTTCATATACATCATGCATAAAAATTGCCCAGATTGGCATTGCAGCTCTTGCGCCTTGCCCATAATCTCCGGTAAATGAAATTCTGTGATCATCAAAACCAACCCAAGCACCAGCTGCTATTTGAGGAGTAAATCCGATAAACCATGCATCAGAATAATCTTGAGTAGTCCCAGTTTTTCCGGCTGCGGGCCTTTGGAAATTATATGTATATCGTGCACCAATACCGCTTCCTTGATCAATCGCTGATCGCATCATATCTGTTACAATGTATGCAGTTTCTTCTGGAATTGCTTCACTAGCATAATTACTAAATTCTTCAATCAGCATTCCATTTTTATCTTCAATTCTTAAAACGGAAATTGGTTCATTATATACTCCTTTGTTTGCGAGCGTTGCAAATGAAGCAGTCATTTCAAGAGGTGTTACAAGAGAGGTTCCTAAAGCAATAGATGGATATAGTTCAAGTTTACTTTTGATTCCCATTCTCTCAGCAAATCTGCCTATCTTCCACAATGGAGCGTAATCTTCAATTATTAATCGAGCAGAAACAATATTAATCGAATGAGTCAAACCATATCTTAATGTTGTGAATCCTCCAGTTTTTAAATCAAAATTGCGAGGACTCCACCCATTATAATCAAATGGTTGATTCATAATTGGATAAGCTGGATATAAACCGTTATCAACGGCGACAGCATAGACAATTGGTTTGAAAGATGAGCCGGGCTGTCTTCTAATTTGAGTAGTATGATTTAATCCATATAAAAATTTTTGATCTCTTCCGCCAACCATAGCACGTATTTCACCAGTTTTTACATCAAGTGCAATAAATCCTACTTCAATTTGTTCACCAGCTTTCTTTAAGGAGTCAATGAATATTTTGTTGTTCAACAAACGACTATACACTTCTTTTTTTTCTTGCTGTGAAGATGCAGATTTATATTCAATGCTATTTTTTATCGTTCTATCAATTAATTCATTTAATATACCTTTATATTTATTCCAACTCCAAGTTCTGTCAAACTGTTTTTGGAAACTGTTCAAGTGTGTTTCTGCGGCATTATTTGCAATTCTTTGCATTCTGCTGTCCAGCGAAGTATAAATATTCAAACCATCTTGATATAAATCAAATCCATATTTAGCTGAGAGTTTTTCCATTTGCTGACGAACATATTCTAGAAAATGAGGGGCAATAGTAGCTTTTATTCCTTCCTCAATTCTTTTCATAGACAATTTAACCGGAAGTACTTTTAAATTATCATATTCTTCCTGACTGAGATAATCATCTTGAACCATGTTATGCAATACGAGGTTTCTTCGTTTAAAAGCATTGTCATACTTATCGAAAGGATTATAAATCACTGCTGATTTCAGTAATGCAACTAATACACCGGCATCAGATATTGTCAATTGCTTTACATCTTTATCAAAGTAGACTCTTGAAGCCATGCTAATTCCGTATGCACCTTTGCCGAACCAAGAAATATTAAAATACATTTCTAATATTTCTTTTTTTGTGTATGTTTTTTCAATTTGGATTGCTGTAATCCATTCTCGAATTTTTCTAACAACAGTATCAAAGTTTGATTCATTCCTAGATTTCAATTCATATAAATTTTTTGCTAACTGTTGAGTGATAGTACTTGCACCCTCCCTTTTAAAGAGGAAGACAGTTTTGAAAATAGCTTTAACCAATCTTTCAACATCAACTCCCCAATGTGAGTAAAATTTTTTGTCTTCAGTAGCTATTAAAGCTTCTATAACGTGGTGAGGAATACTATCAATACTTACTTCTACTCTATTTTGTTTAAAAAACTGCCCTATCATTTCACCATCAATACTATAAACATTACTTGCTAATTGTTGGCGAGGATTTTCTAATTCTTCTAACGAAGGAAGACCTTCGAAAATATATTTCATGAATATTACAAAAACAGCAATAAATAAAATTAGAAATCCAATTAGATATATTCTTTTTGATTTTCTTTTAGGTTTATTTTTCTGTATTGAAGAAGATTGAATTTTAGCCATTTCATTCCCAATCAATTATTTCAAATGTGTCTTCAAATTTGCCATAGCATGGCTTATCAAGCCAGCTTCCTAAATTTATATAAAATCCATTCCTATATTTATTATTATTCCTAACATGTGAATGTCCAAAAATAACATAATCATAACCATTCTCGATTTTTACTTTTGCAGTTTCCAATAATCCATCAATTTTGCCATAATCTTTTTGACCAGTATAATCTCTACTCTTTTTGCTGGTTGAACTTGCAATTCTAATCCCCAAATCCGGGTGTATGACGGAATATATTTTCTGTAAAATTTCATTCCTTAATATTGATTTTAGAATTTTATAGCCAATATCATTTTTTACTAATCCATCTCCATGCCCTATAAAAAATTTTTTATCATTAAGGATAATTTCAATTGGTTTATGATAAACTATAGCTTTTAATTCTTTTGAAAAGAAATCCTGATGCAAAAAATCATGATTGCCAATAAAGTAATGAATCTTTTTCCCTGATTCGGCAAAATCAATAAGTGCTGACAAAGATTTATAAAACCCTTTTTGAATAACTCTTTTGTATTCAAACCAATAATCAAATAAGTCGCCTACAATAAAAAGTTCATCGCAATTGTCTTTTGCGTAATTCAGAAATGAAATCAATTTTTTCTCTTTTAATTTTTCAATTTCTAAATCTTGTAAACCAAGATGAATATCTGATATGAAAAAATATTTTTTGTTATCAATCATTTAGTTACTGCCTTTAGCGACTTTGCATTTTGCCAAGAGCCATTTTTCTGGATCAATAATTATTTCTCTTGGTTTGTATTTTGTAACCACCGAAAAAGTTTCCGTTTTATCATTAACATAAAAAGTCTTCAACAGCGAATTAATAGAACTATCTGAAACAAATTTAATATCTATCGGAAATTTATAAATATCATAGCCATTTTGTACCTGATTTAAATAAATCTTATTCAAATAACTGCCAGTTTCTTTATTTACAGTCCATTTAATGTCAAGGTCAATAATTCCAACCCCTTTATATACCCACTGATCAAAAAAATGGGCTAAATTCTTATTAGAAATATTTTGGGCAAGATTTTTAAAATCCTCAGTCGAAGCATTTTTATATTTAAAAGTATCATAGTAAATCCTCAATAACTTAAAAAACAGTTCATCTCCAATTTCTTTTCTAAGCATATGTAAAACCCAAGCTCCTTTATCATAAATCATTTTAATGAACAAATTAATTTCAGGATTATATAATGTGCCAGTTGAAAAATCTCCAAACTTTGGTTGTAAAGTTGTTTTCAATGCATCAAATCCGCTTTTCTTTTCCCAATAGAGTGCTTCAGAGTAAGTTGAAAAGCCTTCATTGAGCCAGACATCTTTCCAGGTTTTTAAACCGACCGCATTTCCCCACCAGTGATGAGCAAGTTCGTGAATAATCATATCCTGGAAAAATTTTTTACCAGTAATATACCTTGTACCTAATCCAGTAATCGTCTGATGTTCCATTGCTCCAAAATTCCATCCAAACTCAGCAACTGCATATTTTTCTTTTTGGAAAGCATACTCACCAAATAGTTCTTCAAATACACTTAGATATTCTTTATGGTCTGAAAAATCTTTTATAGCATTCTCAAAATTTTCTGGCGTAGCATAGCAGTACAGATCAATTGTATCACCTTTTGCTGTTATATATTTATCCGAATGTGATTTATAAATCGCAGAATAGATTGAGATTAAATATGTCGAAATTGGATAATAAGTTTTCCAATGATAGGTTTTTTTGTTTTCTACATTTTTTACTGATATTAATTTACCGTTTGAGAGAGATGAGTATGCTGAGTCATTTGTTATAAAAATATCAGCCATTGCTTTATCATCAGGCACATCAATACATGGGAACCATGTTGACGCGAAGACCGGTTCATTTAATGTATATACTAATGGCTTTCCATATGACTTATCGAATGTGAAAGAACCGAAGCCTAGTCTTTTTGGTTTACCATGATATACAGCTTTAATCAAGATTGTATCAGTAAAAATATTTCCTCCAACAAGAGTTATTTTTTTTTCTTCTCTTTTGAATCGTAAAATTTTTGAATTTAACGTTAGCAAGTCAATTTTTAAATTTTCATAAAAATTTAATTCAATTTCTTTTTGGGATTTATCATTCACAAGAATTTTTATTTCAACATCGCCTTTAATTTCTTCTTTGTCAGGAAAAAGTTGAATATGAATATTGTAGTGCAAAACATCAAATGATCGCAGATATTTGGGTTTATAATCATCTAAATAAATTTCATCAACTTCAGATAAGCTAATCCCAACGGAAAAATTTTCATTAGCATGTTTAAGAAAAACCGAATAATTCTTAAGCTGGGGAATAACAATGAAAACGGTTAATATCATTCCCATTAAAATTAAAGTAGCAATGAATAATAATACTTTAGTTTTTAACTGCATAAAAAATTTGCCAAGCATTATACTATGATCATTTCAAAATTAATGATTTCCATAATTGCCAATCAATTCTTAAATAGATATATTTTACACTAAATAGTAGGAATTCGCTATGCCTTATACTGGATCGACAATTTTACGAAAAACCTTGACAATGGTATTAGCCGGAGGTCAAGGAGAACGACTGTTCCCTCTTACAAAATTACGAACTAAACCTTCAGTTCCCTTCGGCGGTAAATATCGAATAATTGACTTTACTTTATCTAATTGTCTGAATTCCGGGTTCAGGAAAATATTTGTACTGACTCAATACAAATCTGATTCACTGAACCGACATTTATATGAGGCTTGGAGCATCTTTAATCCTGAACTTGGAGAATTTATTTATTCTATTCCGCCTCAATTCAAAACTAGTAATAATTGGTACCTTGGAACTGCAAATGCAATTCATCAGAACTTAAATTTGCTTGATGATGATTCTTACGAATGGCTGCTTGTACTTTCCGGCGATCATATTTACAAAATGGATTACTTGAAAATGATTCAAGCTCATATTGAAAAGAAAACTCAGCTATCCATATCTTGCATTCAAGTTCCAAAATCACAAGCTTCTAGATTTGGGGTTGTCCAATCTGATGAATCTCTTAAAATAAATTCTTTCGTTGAAAAACCAGAAAAACCGCCCGTGATTCAGGGAAATGAAAATTATTCTTATGTGAATATGGGAATTTATGTTTTTAATATATCTGCAATAAAAGAAGTATTTGCGAAAACGGAAAAAGAAAAAGTCAGCAATCTTGATTTCGGTAAAGATATCATACCATACATGATAAAAAACAACTATGACGTTCATGCATACAATTTTATTGATGAAAATAAAAAAGATGATCCTTATTGGATTGATGTTGGCACATTAGATAGTTACTACGCTGCCAGCATGGATTTAATACAAGTTAGCCCTCACTTCAATTTATATGATGCAAACTGGCCTTTAAGAACTCAGCAGATGCAATTCCCACCAGCAAAAACAGTTTCGCATGAAGGAGAAAGAGTTGGCCGCGCATTTAATTCCCTTGTATCTGATGGAACAATTATTTCTGGTGGATTAGTTGAAAGGTCTATAATTGGTTTTAATGTTCGTGTTAATAGCTATACTTATATAACCGATTCAATCGTTTTTGATAACTGCAACATAGGTAGGCATGCAAGAGTAAGTAGAGCTATAATTGATAAAAACGTAACTGTTCCAGAAGGGACAGAAATCGGTTTTAATCCAAAAGATGATAAAAAAAGGTTTACAGTTTCTGATACCGGCATAGTTGTGATTGCTAAGAATTATAAATTCAAATAATTTTTAATTATATATAAAAGGCTGTCTTTCGATTGCAATCTGAAATTAACTCAATTAAAAATTTCAGTTTGCATTATTGGATTTAAGGTCAGCCTATTTTTATTTTAAATCTGTTAAATACTGCAACAATTTCTAAATATGAGTGATGAAATTCAAAATAAAATAAAAAATTTACCACCACTTCCAGGAATCTATCAATTTAAGGGTACCAACGGTAAAGTTATTTATATCGGTAAAGCTAAAAATCTAAAAAACCGGGTCAGATCATATTTTACAAAATCAATTGATAATCCAAAGACAGAGATCCTTGTTTCAAAAATTGACGATGTAGAATTAATAATTACAGATAGTGAAATAGAAGCTCTAGTATTAGAGAATAACCTCATTAAGCAATTAAAACCAAGATACAACGTAAACCTGAAAGATGATAAGTCATTCCCATACATTAGAGTAACCAGCGAACCATATCCACAAGTCTACCCAACAAGAAATGTAATTATAGATGGCTCAAAGTATTTTGGTCCGTTTACTGATGTTAAAAATATGAAAGCTTCACTACGTTTGATAAATAAAGTATTCAAAATTAGAAGCTGCAAATATGATATTACTCAAGAAATTATAGATAAGAAAAAAATAAAGGTATGTCTTGATTATCATATTAAAAAGTGTGACGGTCCTTGTGAAGGACTAGTGACTGAAAAACAATACAATAATATGGTAAGCCAAGTTGTAAAAGTATTGAAAGGAAAAACAGATGATTTAATTTCAGAGCTAAAAAAAGAAATGCTTGACGCTTCTTCAAATACAGAATTTGAAAAGGCAGCGGAAATTAGAGATAGAATAAATCAGCTTGAAATTTATACTTCAAAACAAAAAGTACTAACAAGTGATTTTGAAGATAAAGATATAATAAGTGCAGCATTTGAAGGAAAAGATATTGCCGCAACAATATTAAATGTTAGGTCTGGCAAATTAGTTGGCAAAAAGCAGTTAAATTTATCAACTCCTAGTAATGAAACACCATCAAATATTTATTCTTCAATCATAAAATTTTATTATGATGAATTTGTAGAAGTGCCAAAAGAAATATTACTCGATCAAGAACCGGAAGATTCAAACGCACTGTTAGAATGGTTAAATTCAAAAGCTATAAAGAAATGTAGTTTTATTATACCTAAGAGACAAAGCGATGCAAAAGCTTTGCTCTTGATGTGTAATCAAAATGCTCAACTGCAGCTCAAAGAAATTCAATTACAAAAAATGAAAAAAGAAGGTAATGCCCCTTATGCATTGATGGCACTCCAAAGAGACCTTCGTTTAAAAAAATTACCAAAAGTCATCGAATGTTTTGATAATTCGAATATCCAAGGAAGCGATGCAGTAGCGAGCTTGGTCGTTTTTGTTGATGGTAAACCAAAGAAAAGTATGTATCGAAAATTTATTATTAAATCTGTTGAAGGACCAGATGACTTTGCAAGTATGCGTGAAGTGATTGAAAGAAGGTATAAAAGATTATTAGAAGATAATCATAATTTACCAGATCTTATAATGGTTGACGGTGGAAAAGGTCAGTTATCGAGTGCAGTTGAAACTTTAAAAAATCTGCAAATAACTAACTATCAAATTATTGGATTAGCAAAAAAGTTGGAAGAAGTTTTTATCCCAGATGAATCCGATCCGTTTAATATTCCTAAAACTTCATACAGTTTAAAATTACTTCAGCATATTAGAGATGAAGCACATCGTTTTGCGATAACTTTCCATCGCAATAGAAGAAGTAAAAGAACTTTTGAAACTGAGTTAACAAATATTAAAGGAATTGGGAAAAAAGCAGCTGAAAAATTATTAACAAAATTTAGCCTCGAAGAAATTAAAACTGCATCAGTCGAAGCATTAGAAGAAATTGTTGGAAGTGTAAAAGCAAATTTAATAGTAGATTATTTCAATCAAAAAGAATAATGCCAGACTTACAACCACCCAAGTAACATACTTGCCGTTGCTTCCTTCCGGACCTAGCGGAGTTGGGTATTAACTTGCCGGTTGCAGCCTGGCAATTCTTAAAAGAAATATAATAATTTAATCACTTAAATTTTGTGAGCTCTTCAATTACAATATTGTAAACACTTGATACATTAATACCCCCTTCTCCTTCGAAATTACAAATCTTTGGGTCTCCAGGACATTTGTTACTACAATAATTTTCATCAGGGAGAATTATTCTTTTTTCATTCCCCATCGGACCCCATAATTTTGGAGAGCAAGCAGTCATTGGGCAAAATAAGGAAATTGTTTTCACTTTTAATGCTGCAGCCAAATGCATTGGCCCAGTGCTAGATGAAATCATAACATCTAAACAAGCAATTGTGAAAATTAATTCTCTAAGATTGTTACTCAAAGTCGGAAAAATAATTTTCGGATTGTCAATAATATCATGCTTTATGTTGTCTGTTATTAAAACTTTTAGGTTATCTTTGTTACAAAGCATTTCAGCTAATTCTTTATATCTGGTTAGAGTCCAGTTTGGTGATGAATTACCGCTGGTGCCATGGATACCAACTAAAAATTTTTTATCACCTAACAATTCTTTTCTTTTATTTGCAAATTGCTTTTTCTCTTCATCAGTCAAGAATATTTCTGTAGCTATATCATCCGTTTTAATTCCAATCTTTCGGGCAAGGTCCATGCAATAATCTGCTTCGTGTCTAAGCGGAATGTATTTATTTCTTGAAACATATCTTGAAAAGGTTATAAACTGATAAAATTTATGCCCAACTCCTATACGATTAAGTATTCCGGCAAAAAATAATAGGTAATTTATTTTTTCTTTAGGAAGAAGACTTAAAGAGTGTGTGAATTTATATTTTCGAATTTCTTTTACTTGTCTAAAAAAGGATATCAATGAATTATCATCTTCATCATCAATCAAAAGTATTTTATCTACGTAAGGATTATTCAAATATATATCAGCTGTGTATTTTTTCAATAATACAGCGACAAAACTATTGGGGAATTCTTTTTTAATTTCTCTTGGAAGAGGTGTTGAAAGAACAACGTCACCAACTCTATCTGGTCTTACAATTAAGATTCTTTTTTGTTTAGCCATTATTAATACAATAAAATATTACGGACTCTTTTGAACTCGCTTTGCCAATTCAATTCTTGAGCTGCAACTAAGCAATTCTTTTTATATTCTTTTAGAAGTAGTGGCTGATCAATCCATTTACTAAGAGAGTTAATGAGTTCTTCAGATTTTTCTAATTGAATTGTTTCGCCAACATTATAATCATCAATGATTTTTTTCATTTGAGGAAGAGCACTGGCAAGAACTGGAATACCAGCCATGATGTATTCAAATAATTTATTAGGTAATGCATGATAATAACTGATGCTAATATTTTCAATTAATGAAAGACCGATATCACCGCCGGCTGTAAAGTTGATTAATTCTTTCTGATTTATTGTCCCAATAAAAAATACACGGTATGAAATACCTAATTCAGTTGTCATTTGTGCAAAATTATTTTTCTGTTCACCGTCACCAATTATAATTAAATAAAGTTCCGGCAGTTCTTTCATAGCTTGTAAAATGATTGGAATTCCTCTCCCTACTAACAAAACTCCTTGATAAATCATAATTAAACTATTCCTTGGTATATCAAACATTTCTCTATAATTAACAGTCTGTGCTGGCATTTGCAGTAAAGGAATATTTCTAATTTCAATTGTGTTTGTAATCTTATAAAATTTCTTTAAAAATTCTGAATCCATTTCTCCAGTTGTAAGCACCAAGTCAACCTTTTTAATATAAAATTGCTCAATTGATTTCACCATTTTTTGTAAGAAAGGTCTATTCCTCAATCCTCCTAAGAATGCATATAGTTCACGGCTGTTGTAATATAATTTAGCTTTTCTAATTTTTGCAATCGTTGCTACGAATGGCAGAGTGTACAAATCTTCCGCAAAGTAAATGTCAGATTTATTTTTAAATAACTCCTTTATTAAAAGATATGCAAACCTCAAATAGAAAAATAAAGAGTAATGACCTTTATGAAGTTTGAATATTTTATATGTATCATCAAAATATTCATTATCAGAAATAAACCAATCAAATGAAATAACTGATACGGTACATTTCTCTTCTTTAAGTGAATTTGTAAGATTGACAATTCGAGAATCATGAAGTGAATTACCAAGAAATGCTATGCAAACTTTTTTTATCTGCATCTGAAAAATTATAGTTTGATATGAAAGGTATTTCGCATAATTGTTTTTGCGTCAAACTTCTCTTTGAATTCTATCAAGCTCATAGATGGAGTCATTGGGTTAACTGCTTTAGTATCTTGTGACACCCCAATATCTACATACTGGTATCCATTTTCTTTAGCATCTTTAACAACTTCATACATTACTCTATGAATCGGTTTATAATCAGAATATTCGTACTTCAACATATTATAAAAACACAACGCGACTTGTCTATTTGGATAAAACATAAGTGAACCGCCAATCGGCTCTTCTTCATGATAAACCATAAATAGTTTCAATCTATTGGGCAGTAACTTTTTCAGTTTTATTAAATCTTCGTATGAATGTGTCGGCTTTACGCCGTGACGAGCTTTGTTCTCAACTAAAATGGGATAAAATTCATCATACTTATCATTCACTTCCACTCTTAACTTGAAATCATTAAATGTCTTTCTGATATTTCTACGGACAGTGGGCGAAAACCTCTCTAAAATTTCTTTTTCATCATGTAGTTTAATAGCACTTGAAATATAGTGCAGCTGGAAATTGAAACCTTGCCATAACATAGCAAAATCTAAATTCTGATTTTGATACTTTTCATAAATCATTGGCGCTGGAGTTAGTAAAAATTCTCTGATTCTATTTTTTCTGCCATATTCCAATAGTGAAGAGACAATTTCCATTGCTTCAAAAAATTTTATATCCTTTGTAACGATTGACCCATAACTTGCACCAATCGGAGACTCAAATACTCCATCAATTAATGAACCAGGTAAAACAGCAAATATTTTTTTCTTTTTAATAAATAATAAATGATTAAACTGAAACTTCCCAGGAACATGATATTCGAGAAACTTTTGAAGATGAAACATCGTTCCATTGTTTGAAGAATGAACAAAGTCATCCCACTTTTCATTCCATTCTTCGGTATATTTTATTACTTCTATCAAAATATCACTAATTATAATTTTTGTAAAAATAATGAATTTGATTTAAACAGCGAATTGATGTTTGTAGAAAGTAAAATTGCAGCCTCAATTATCAAATGTATATATAAATGTTAGTATATGATAATCTCCAAGACCATATTTAACTGGAACATATGCATAATCAATATTTAAGCTTTTCCACAAAATTCCAAAACCAGTACTTAGGTTCTTGGAGTCATGTCCAGAAATGAAACCAATTCTAAGAAAGAATGATTTATTATATGAAAGTTCGCCGCCTAAATGAGCATGAATTCCACTCTCGTGTAAATATTTTTGAATTCCGGCTATAGAATTAAGAGAAATCATATAATCATTAAAATCAAGTTTATACTGTGCACCGGCTCTAAGATCAATTGGCAGTTTTGTAGATTCTAATCGTAATTGGTTCATTGAACCAATGTTTCTTAAAGAAGCACCTAAGGTAAAGTTGTCCATCAGCGCAGAATAAGTTGCACCTAAGTCAATTCCGAATCCTGAGGCTTCATCACTAAACAGATTTTCATAAATAAATTTGAATGTAATTCCAGTATTAATATTTTCCCAAAAACTAAATGCTGTAGATATTCCAGCAGAAAAGTAATTTGCATTAAAAGTTGATTCAATTTCTCCAGGACGAGAGCGCACCTCAATATTAGAAATAGTTGTAGTATTCAAACCTAATACGAACGGTATACCAAACAATCTGAAACTAGCATTCACAACTTCTGATGATAAATCGATGTACAGACTATTATGTGTAAAAGAAATTTGAGAAGTATTGTTATGAATTAATAAAGAAGGATTGTAATAAGCTGATGATAAATCATTATTTCCAACAACACCAAGATCACTCATTGCAATATTTTTTGCTCCGGAACCAAGTTTTAGGAACGATAAGCCTGAGCTACTCGATGTTTGAGCATATGCTATTGTAGTAAGAAAATAAAAAAAGAATAATGCTTTTTTCATAATTTAAAAATTAATATTTACACCAATTATATGTTGATCACTCGAAGAATAGGGTTCTAAAACAAAAGCGTAGTCTAATCCGAGTCTCAATGATCTTACGTTATAAAAATAAGAAAACCCAATTGAAGGTCGAACCGAATTTTCAAAGTTTGATAAATTCAGCTTATCCAACCCAGCTCTGAAAAATAAATCTTGATAAATATTGTATTCTGCTCCAACCCTTAAATAATTTGTTTTAGCATTGCTGTTTTCAATTTCTATTGCAGCAATTATTTTTTGCTCTTTGAATCTGTATGAAACACCGAGTTTTTTTAGAAGAGGAAATCTATTCTTTGTCGTAGTGCCGGAAGAACCATAAATTGCTCCGCTATCCCATTCATATTTGGTGTTAAGGTCTGAAATCATTAGAGCAACAGTGAGTGATTCATTATAACTATAAATTGCACCAACATCAAAACCAAGTCCGCTAGATGTAAAATTTTCATATAGTTTGTAATGGTAAAATTTAAATGCAATTCCAATTGCTAGTCTATCTGAAAATCGATTTGCAACAGCAACAAAGAATTGATTCTCTGATGTAGATAAAGTTGCAAATTTTCGCCCTTGATTATCTCTACCATCAATATTTGAAACACCAGAGTTAATTATGCCGGCACTAATTCCAGCTATTGATCTTGGTTTTGTAGTTCCATCGTCTGCTTCAACTTTTCCGAACTCAAATTTTCGAGTAAAATTCAAAAAATTAAGCGATCTATCCAAACTTAAAAATGAATAAGAAGTTTGAAATAAATTTCCTTCCTGAAAAACTGGCAAGGCTGGATTGTAATATGAAACTAAATTTCCAGATGTTATTGAAGAGATTGCATTGCCCATTCCTATTCCACGAGCACCAAATCCCATTCGACTAAAAACACCGGGCATACTGTTAATTTCATCAACTTTTGACTGAGCAAATGCAGTGCAATAAAGTAATATTAGAATTAGAGTTTTTTTCACATATTGCTCATTTTACATTAATACAATTAATTTGCCGAATAACGGTTCACCGTTGCCAAAATCCAACCGATAGAAGTATACTCCGTTTGGTACAACTTTACCAAATTCATCTTTTCCATCCCAAGTTTCAATTTGTTCTGTACTTTCACCACGAGGAGCGTTTTGAATTAAAGTTTTGATTAAGTTCATACCAAAATCAAATAATCTTATAGTTACATTAGTTGATTGTGTTGTACCATACTTAATATTGGTTTTTTCTTTAAGAGGCGAAAAAGGATTTGGAAAAGCAAACACTTCTGTAATTGATTTCAATTCTGGCGAAGCAAGAAACACTTTCCAAATTCCAGTCCAAAATCCAGTTGATTCGTTAAGTCTTGCAAGTCCACGATTTGAACCTAGCCAAATATCATATGTGTTATCATTCTTCTTTTTTACTTCAACAGTTCTAAAATGTCTTGTCCCTAATGAAATGTTAGTAGCTTGATCAACAATTGTTGGTGCTGAAATCCAAGTAATACCATTATTGCTGGAACGGAACATCCCGTCTTGAGTTGCTGCAAATATATCTGCAGAAATTATCTGATTATTCTGTTGAATATATTTGAAACCAAAGTCCAATGTTCGTGAATCAGATAAATAAGTTTCCCAAGTATTGCCACTATTGGTTGAGGAGCTAACTGCCCAATACTCAGTAGCTCCTTCTGCTTTCCACGTTGCAGCCCAAATAGAATTATCAAATTTATTTTGCTCAAGAGAAAGAACGAAATTTCCGCTTATCGGTTTAGATTGATTTGTATGATTGAACTTTACCCAAGAAATTCCACCGTCAGTAGTTTTATTAATCCCATTTGCTGTGCCGACATAAAGTGTGTTATCATCAATAACCAAAATTGAAAATACTCTATGATTCAAATGAATACTTGGGTCATACTTGAAATTTAACTGATCTGTTGGTTTTATAGAATTGAGATTATCAGGTGGAAGAACAATTTTCTTCCATGTTTTACCCATGTCAGTCGATTTTCTTAATCCGCCAGCTTTAGCGGCATACCAAATAGTATTTGTTGTGAAAGCTAAATCATAAATAAAATTTTCTTGTGGAACAGTAGTAGGATTTGCTTTCAAATTATTGTTACCATAAACAATGATCGTATCAGATTTATTATCAACCGGTTGTTCAATTTTAATCCAAGATTTTCCACCAGATGCAGAATAACGTAATCCAGAGCCAACACCTATGCTACTTCCAAATAATTCTTCCAGATGCCATGTAGAAGTCCAAACAACACCATTCTGGTAACCAATAGCAGAAATTCCTTCTTCTCCAAATGCTTCTGTTTTATAGAAGTTGGTCCATGAATTTCCGTTATCTGTTGATTTGCTTAATCCTTTTGAAGTTGCTATCCAAATTGTATCAGCAACAAATTCAATTTTTTCAACAGTATTACCAAGCGGAGTTTTATCTGCGGTTTTATTCAATACATTTGTACTTAGCTTAAAATCCAATGGTAAGTTTTGTGCATTTAAAGAAGCTGCCAAGCATACAATGCTAACAATCAATATGTAATTCTTATTATTAGAAAAAAAGTTTATCATGGTTAATTAACAGTCATTTCATGAATAATAATATTACTAGTTCTATTTGATCTATCAGCAGCTTGGAATTCAAATTTCCATTTTCCTAGTTGAGCTGTAGCACTGAATAAATTTTTGAATGAGTAAATCCCATCACCGGCAATTTGATCGCCATATACATTTAAATTTCCATCATCAACCATTAAGAAATAACCTAATCCGTTTTGTGGATCAACCAATGAACCATCTGGTCTATAAAGCTTAAAATATACTTGTGAAATGTCTGCAAGGCCATTTTGATCTTCAACCTTAATTGTAAATACAAAGGACTGTTCACGATTAACAGCATTAGGAATTGACAAATTAGAAATAATTGGAGAATACTGAATTTGGTTATTATTATAATTAAAAATGTGTGATGCTACTTTAGTAACGTTCTCCGGAGATTTTCGGACTTTATCCTCAAGAAAATATTCGATGTGATATTTACCAGAAGAATATTTTTTACTTACTGCAATCCTTCCAGAATATATATTGTCATTTGCTTTTACATCGCCATTTTTTTGATTATTCCCGTCATCAAAAAGATCAGATCTCGATGTTATAGTAACTTTACTATCTATAGATTTAATACTAGCCCAAATTTTATCAATGTTGTCTGAATCTTGAAACTGAATTGATGTTATCAATAACGAGTCAGAAGCAGAATAGAAATAATTTGTAGGGGCAGTGATCCCAATAATCTTATATTCTAATGTCGTTTGTTCAATTGTTTCATTCCCTATTTCATCGCAAGATGTAATTAACAATAATCCAATTGAAAAAAATATAAAAGCAAAAACTCTAAGCGGGCATAATTTCATAATCATAAGGAATGCGGATTTGGTATGTATTAAAAAAGAATTAATCATAGAGTTTAAGCTGTTTCATTAAAAAATATAAAATTGTAACAGTGTCTCTATAACTTCCTCTTTTTTTCATGGCAAAGGTAATTAATCATTTGCACACAAGTCAAGTTACTTTTCAATCACTAATTAGTTAGAGATATAATAAATGGCGTTGGCGAAAATGACAGTATAAAAATCAACATAGCTAAATAACCAATAATTCTTCTTCTAATATCTAGTTTTTCGAAATAAGGAACCGGGGGATGCTTCACTTTAATGAAGAAATATAAAATGAACGCCCAAAATAACCAACCGCTCCAACCGAAAGTTATATTTAAATTTATAAAAGCATTCAGCAGCCCAATTAGCCCTAACGCACCGAGCAGTAACATTGCAATGCTTGCAAAAGCTTCATGAATCTTATCACCAAACATCCCGTAAAGAATATGTCCGCCATCCAGCTGACCAACTGGAATTAAATTCATCGCTGTTACAAATAAACCAAACCAGCCAACGCACAAATAGGGATAATGATAAATTTCAGACATTGGAGGAATGAAATCTTGAGGGTTTGTAAATAGATATCGTAGAATTTCAAAAAGAAAAGTACTGCCAAATTCTAAATTAATCCCTTCCTTTCCATATTCAGGACTAAAATAATCCGGGTGAATTTTTAAAATATAATCGACAGTGGGTAAATGAGTAAAACCATAAATCAATACAATTAAGCATGCAATAAATCCAGCAATAGGACCAGCAACACCAATATCGAACATGGCTTTATTATTTGGAATTACTGATTTGGTTTTTATCACAGCACCCATCGTCCCAAAATTGAAAAACCCAGCGATTGGTGGAAATGGTATGAAAAATGGAAGTGTAGCTTTTACATTATGATATACTGCTGCAAAATAATGACCAAACTCATGACACGCTAAAATAAAAAGAATTGATAGGGAATATGGAAGTCCATGAACAAGATCATTGAATTCATATGGACCCATTTTGCCGGTTGTCCACTCTAAGCCGGCAATGATTGTAGTTATGAATGTAATGATAAACAGTATTATGTGAATAATGAACGAATTTTTCTTTTGTGGAATAATTGCAGATGATTGTGAGTAATCGGAAAAAGTATTGCTCATTTTATAAATCCAAATTTAAGCCGAATGAAAAATATTTTTTGTTTTCATAATAATACTCACCATGAAAATTTTTACCAGAATAGTATTGAAAATATAATTTAAATCCTTTCGAGAAGGGTTTACCGAATTTCAATCCAGCCATCAATGTATTGTTTGCAGCATATTTATCAATTTTGTTAAGCTTTAAATCGTAAGCGAAAAATGGTACACAAGAATTTGAAAAAATTTCATTCAAGAAATAGTCACATCCAATTTGAAAATCAGTTTTTCCTAATTCTGCCGGATCGATATGAAAGATAAATGTAATTCCAGCATATACCCGAAAAGAATTAAAGGTATAAAAAGGCATTAGTTCAATAAATTCTCTACTGTATACAATTGGGTTTACCATACCTCTCCATTGCTGATTTGGACCATCATAATGACCATCTACAAAATGAGCGCTAATGTGACTTAATCGAAAACGAAATCCATATTCATAATTCTCTTTAATTCTTTTGTAAGAAGCGTTAAGTCCAAATAAATAATCAATTGCGTCGACTGGAAAATGGAATTTTTCTTCACCTCTTAATAACGAATAAGTGAAAAGATCCGCTCCAATAGAAATAATTTCTTGTTCAGCATTTTCAATATGTAGGATATCTAGTGAATTTCCGATATCAAGACGTAAATCATTTTTTGAAAAGTGAAAAAGAAATCCAAGCTTAGGTTCAAGAAAATTTGCAGTAAACGGATGCACGTTTAATTTCGAAGGGAAAAAATTTACAGTCGATTGAGCAAGTAAGTTAGATGTAATTATGATAACTAATAGAATAAATTTATTTTTCATAAAAACCGAATAACATTATTAGAATTGTCTTCCCTTCCATTTGACTTTCCTATTTGGTAAAACTATAAATGGAAGTATGATAACATATATGATAAAATATATTTCAAAAGCTAAAAAATGAAAAAACTTGAGCCTCAGTTTAAGTTTTTTATACACTGGACTAACAAAAAAATAATCAATGATGATCTTAAAAAGCGTTAAATATAACGCAGCAATTGAAAAAAAGAACGGCAGCAATAGTATGCACACATGCGCAATATAACCCCAAGTCATAACTAAATAGCCAACTAAATCACTTGCCATCCCTCCAACACCCCATCTTTTTTTCTGCCAGTATAAAGTTTTCCAATCCAAGCAAGGCTTTGAAACTACTAATGACTCCTTATCAAGCGGATAGATAATCTTATACTTTTTTAGTTTATGAATTGCCATCAATAAATTGAAATCTTCCGTTACCGAAAATGGAAGCCCCTCATAACCACCAATTTCATTATATACATCTCTTCTATAAGCCATATTATTCCCAATACAACTAAGAGGTTTATTCAAATTTATTGCTCCAGAGGCAACAGTAAGTAAATAAATAAAGTCAACAGCTTGCATTCCTTGAAATGCAGTATTGTCTTGCTGTGTAGTAAATCCTCCTACAAATCCTACTTCTTTAGTGAAATATGAGGCTAAAGTTTTTGCCCATGTAGGGGATACTATGCAGTCCGCATCAGTTGTAAGAATTATTTCCCCTTTAGCAATTCTTATAGCATTTGCTAATGCGTTTGTCTTTCCCTTTAAATTGCCAATCGACTCCTTTGGTATTATTGTCCGGAATTTTGGTTTATCCTTAATAAAACTTTCTATTAATTCTCCAGTTTTATCTGTGGAATTATCATTAACAATAATTATATCGATTTTATCTAATGGATAGACTAAGTCATCAAGTGATTTGATACAATCAAGAATATTACCTTCTTCATTTCTTGCAGCTACAACAATTGAAAGAAAAGGTAATTCGCTTACATCAAGTTTTGAATATTTTTTACTCGCACCAATAATAAAAAATACTAGTTGTAAAAAGTATAATGAGAGTGCAATTAGAAAAATAATTTCAAACATTGTATATGGTATTCAATTTTCAGGGATAAATATAACTAATTAAGATTAGGATTAAAATTATGATTCTAAACATTATATTGAATTCTAAATTTCTCAAGTAAGAGTGGTAAAGATGAAATTGAAGCCATTGAAAAAATTTGGTCAAAACTATCTTACTGATAAAAATATAATTAAAAAAATAATTTCTGAATTTAATCCTCAAGAAAATGATTCCATAATTGAAATTGGACCCGGAACTGGCGCACTAACACGTGAAATATCTAATAAAGTAATGCAATTCAAAGCTGTTGAAATAGATACTAGAGTTATTGATTCGTTAGTAAATGAAATGCCAGGTTTAGAAATCATAAATCAGGACTTTCTAAAACTTGAGTTAGCAAAGGTATATCCCTCAAAAAATAAAATCCGTATTATTGGGAATATCCCATACAATATTACGTCCCCAATATTATTTAAGTTGATTGAAAACAGATTCAGTGTTCACGATGCACTACTAATGGTTCAATATGACGTAGCGAAGCGAATGACTGCAAACATTAGCACAAAGGATTATGGAATATTAAGTGTCTTGTTGAATTATTTTGCAGATGTTAAAATATGTTTCAAAATTTCTCCAAATGTTTTTTATCCCAAACCTAAAGTTTGGTCTGCTTTAATACATATTATTTTTAACAAACAAACCGATTCAAAACTAGAAGACAAATTTTTTATTAATGTTGTTAAAGCTTCATTTGGGCATCGAAGAAAAACCTTAAAAAATTCATTGACTAATAGTATATTTGCAGATATAAATTTAGATTCAGACACACTAAAGCTTAAGAGACGAGCAGAAGAACTTTCAGTTTCTGATTTTTTAGAGTTATCCACTAAAATTAAAGAGCAGTTAGATGGCAGAAGAGATTAAAAGCCTACATGATTTGCTTGATGAAGATCCGGAAATTCTGGATAACATTAATGTATTAATTGAAGAAGAGGCTGCTCAAAGTCTATTAACAATTTTTGCAGATATCCACCCGGCTGATATAGCCGAAATTATAAACCACCTTGATGTTGATCACGCAAGATATGTATTCGGATTGCTCGACACAGAAACAGCAAGTGAAGTGCTCGTTGAACTTGATGAGAACATTCGAGAAAAAATTCTAGAAGAAATTGATGCTTTAAAAATAGCTGACATAGTTGATGAACTTGATACAGACGACGCAACTGATATTGTAAGCGAACTACCAGACCAAATCGCTGAGCAAGTCCTTGAAAATATTGAACCGGAATCCTCAGAAGATGTAAAAGAACTGTTAAAATATGAGGAAGATACTGCCGGCGGTATAATGAACAGCGATTTTGTTCATGTATATGAAAATGCAACAATCGCTGATGCAATTGACCAAGTTAGACATAAAGCCGATGATATTGACCACATATATCATGTATATGTTTTAAAACATCATGATGAGTTAGTTGGTTTTGTACATATTAAATCGTTATTAATTCATCCCCTCACTACTAAGATAAATACTATTCTTGAAGAAGACCTAATTACAGTCAATCCTCATGATGATCAAGAAATTGTAGCAAAATTAATGAAGAAATATGACCTTGTTTCAATTCCAGTTGTTGATTCACATGGAATAATGCTTGGCAGAATTACAATCGACGATGTTGTTGATGTAATCGGTGAAGAAGCTGAAGAGGATATTCAAAAATTTGCCGGTTTATCTGAAGAAGAAGAAATCAGTGATAGTTCATTTAAGATCTCAAGAATTCGTCTTCCTTGGTTATTCGTAGCTTTGTTTGGCGAACTTGTTAGCGCAGTTGTTCTCTCTTCATTTCAAGCATCAATCGAAAAGATTTTGATTGCTAGTTTTTTTATTCCAATTGTAATGGCAATGGGCGGCAGTTCTGGAACTCAAGCAGCAATTGTAATGGTTCGACGTTTAGCTGAGCACGAAATCTGGATTAAAGATAGTTTTAAAAAAATTCTAAAAGAATTCTTTGTAGGGCTGTTTAATGGATTTATTTGTGGTATAATTTTAATTCTAGCAACACATTTTCTCTTTAAAACAGAAATTCAATTTTCATTTGTGCTTTCAGTTTCGTTAATAGTGATTATGGTTTTTGCTACAGTTGTCGGCGCAACAGTTCCGTTATTTTTAAAAAGATTCGGTGCAGATCCGGCAATTGCAACTGGACCATTTGTAACAACTATGAACGATATTTTTGGTCTAAGTATTTATCTTAGCATAATTACATTCTTTTACATGCATTGATGAATAAACTATTCTCTCTAATAAAAAATCTCAATTCAACTGATTTAGTGGTAGTTTTATTTTGCATCTTACTTTCTACTATTAATTTAATTTTCTCTCACAAAGTTGATGTTTGGCATATCAACATTTTAATCAATACAGCAATTATTCTTTATATTTTCTTTATTGCAAAAAAAGAGAAAGAATCAAATAACAAAATATGGATGCACCTCCACTATTGGTATTTAGTTATTCTAATTTTCCTTTTTTTCAAAGAATTATATACTATGATTGACCCAATTCGGAATGTAGTTTATGATGAACAACTAATTTGGATTGACCGATATATTTTTGGCTTTGACCCAACAAATGAACTATACAAGATTTCTAATCCAATACTTACTGAACTTCTTCAGATTGTTTATGGAACATTCTTTTTTTTACCGGTGATTCTTGGAATTGACCTATTACTTCAAAGAAAAATAAATGAATTTGATAAAAGTGCCTTTTACATTGTTTACGGTTTTTTACTCTCCTATCTCGGTTACATTTTAGTCCCAGCAATTGGTCCAAGATTCACACTTCATGATTTCGGTATGAACAATATTGAAATGCCCGGATTGTTATTAACGGATTTTTTGCGAGAAATTGTAAACTTCAGTGAATCAATTCCATTTGGTACAATTAATCCGCACCTTGTCGTACAACGTGACGTATTCCCAAGCGGACATACACAAATGACTTTAATTGTTATAATATTATCTTTTATTTTCAATAGTAGATTAAAATATTTCTTTTTGATAAATGGAACGCTTTTAATATTTGCAACTGTTTATTTGCGCTATCACTATGTTATAGATTTGATTGCCGGTGCAATGTTTATGTTCTTTACTTTTTTAAGCGGTAAAGTTATTTATCGTAAGTGGACAAGATTTCGTGTTTAAGTTAAACCATTATCAACACGATTAATTGTTTCAACAATAAGTGAGAAATATCTATCGAGTGAACAATTTGCATCCTCGCGAAGATAACAAACACCGGATTCACTTTGTGTTTCGCATTCTACACAGATTGTTTCTTTTAGTTTTTTTTGTATATCAGACAATTTTTCATTTTCATTTTTGTGAATTAATTCAACTATTTGTGGAAGATAAATCTCAACCGCACATGATTCATTAGAATTTAATGTACAGATGCCTTTATCGTTAGAATCAACACAAATTGAACAGACATTTTCTTTAACAGCTTTTAGATAATTATTCATTAATTAGCTTTCTATATATTATATTTTAAAGTAACAATAACTTTTAATAAATGGAAGAAACCATAGATAAAAAATATAAAGTAAAAAGAATTTTTGATGCAATTTCGCATAAGTACGATTTCTTAAATCATTTTTTAAGCCTTGGAGTAGATTTTTATTGGCGTAAAAAAGCAATTCATTATTCAAACATGACTGAGAAATCAATTCTACTAGATCTAGCATGCGGTACAGGTGATTTTGCAATAGCAGCAAAAAAATCTGGAGTACATTTTATATTCGGAGCAGATTTATCGTCAAACATGTTAAATCTATTCAAAAAAAAAGCAAACTGGATTTCTGGAAAAACTACTCAATGTGTTGCAGAATTCCTTCCTTACAGAGATAAATCTTTTACAAATATTACAGTTGCATTCGGTGTTCGAAATTTCTATAACCTTCAAGAAGGATTCAAATCATTTCACAGAGTTTTGAAAGAAAACGGAATGGTAACAATTTTAGAGTTCCGACTGCCATCAAATAAATTAATAAAGAAACTCTATCTTTTCTATTTTAATAAAATATTGCCACTTCTTGGGAGAATTATTTCTAAGGACAAAGAAGCGTATACTTATTTGCCAGAGTCAGTTGGTGAGTTTGATGAAAAAATTGATTTAATCAATTTATTTAAAGAGTGTGGATTTTCAAGGATTGAGAAATACTCTTTAACTTTTGGACTTGTTCAAATTGTGGTTGCAACTAAGTAGTCAAAATTATAATTCAAATTCTATTCCTATCATTAAAAGCAAAACATTAAATGATGGTCCAGAACCGCCAAGATCAAATGCTGCAGAATGTTGTTTTAACAAATCTAATTGTATATTAATATTTTTCTCATAAAAGTAACTTAAAGCAGCGCCATAGATTAACACAAGTAATTTTTTATTACTTTCAGTTGAGTTACCAAATCCCATTCCAACTTTTGGCATGATAGAAAATAAACTAAGTTTATGTTCATATGATACTATGCCAGTAAATGTTGTTACAGTAACATTTTTATGATTCAAATCAATGTACTTATAATTCGAATGCCACAATGTGAATGTTGGCACCAAATACCAACTTCTTCCTATATCTAACTTTAAAGAAACATTTGACGCAAACCCAAAGGTTGTGCTTCTATAAAAATAATCTTCGGAAAATTTCACGCCAGCTTTAATTGATATTGGAACAGTAGTTTTTGTTGAATCACTAATGGCTTGAGCCGTTACATTAGAAAATGTAGAGAAAAAAATCAAAAAAATAAGAATTTGATTCATGCTATTAACACTAAAATTTTTTAGACAGCAATTCCTTCATTTTATTGAAGGATATTGACCTATGACTTATTTTATTTTTCAATTCAAAATCAAGTTCACCTATAGTTTTTAAATATCCGTTGGGAATAAAAATAGGATCGTACCCGAATCCATTAGAACCTCGTTGTTCTTTTATAATTATTCCGTGTAATTCTCCAACTGATTCAATTACTTGATCGCCATCGTAATACACAGCAGTGCTTACAAATTTTGCTTTATGCGGTTCTGCAAAATTTTCTAACTCTTTTATTACTTTTATATTATTGTCATTATAAGAACAGTACTCGCCAGCATATCTTGCGGATATAACGCCGGGTCTTCCATCAAGCTGTTCCACTACTAAACCAGAATCATCTGAAAATACTGGTTCATTATAAATTTCGAATACTGCTTTAGCCTTTATAAATGCATTTTCATAAAAGGTATTTCCGCTCTCTTCAATATTAATATTGTTGCCAAGGTCTCTTAATGATACTATTTCGAATGGTGTTGACTTGAATATTTCTTTTATTTCTTTGACCTTTCCCTGATTTTGGGATGCGAATATTATTTTCAATTGCTTCCTTAAATTCTCTTTAATAATTCTACTAATTTTTCTTTACCAACAGATAACAATTCTTCTTCATCATAGAAAATACATTTCCCATTTTCAACAATTCTCTTCCCATCAATAAAAACTTCTCTCACACAATTTTTATCAGCTGAATAAACAATTTTTGAATAGATACTATTTTCATCTAAAGACTGCTCAGCATCTTCCAAATCAAGTAATACAAAATCTGCTTTCTTCCCCTCCTCGATACTTCCGATTTCATTTTCTAAATAGAGCGCTTTAGCACCTTCAATTGTAGCTAATTTAAAAACGGTTTTAGCATCCATTGCAGTTGGTCCATGACTAGGTTTCTGAATTAATGCGGCAATATGCATTTCCTTAAAAATACTTAGTGAGTTATTGCACGGGGCACCATCAGCACCAATAGAAACTGAAATACCCTCTTTTATAAAGAGAGGTATGTTAGCTATGCCTGAACCAAGTTTTAAATTTGAGGATGGACAATGAGCAACTCTTACATTTTTCTTTTTCAGAATATTAATTTCTGATTCATCCACATGAACACAATGTGCAAGTATTGATTTATCATTTAACAAATTTATTGAGTCAAAATATTCTATATTCCGCAGTCCATGCTGTTGTTTTACTATCTCTAATTCCTTTTTATTTTCAGAAGAATGTGTATGCAACATAGAGCCGTCAAAATCTATCATCATTTCTTTAGTCTCTTTAAGCAGTCTTTCAGAGCAACTTAAAACAAAGCGAGGAGAAAAAGCATATTTTATTTTTCCATTAGATGAATTATGGAACGATTTTGCATAATCACGAGACATTGATAAATTATCTGCAGTAGAAATGCAAAATTTTGGATATAGTTCATTTATATCAATCATGCAGTTACCGGAATAGCCTCTTATTCCGGTTGAAATTAATTCTTCAAATATTACTTCTTGATAGCGTAGAGTTCCCATATCTACTATGGCAGTTGTACCGCTGGAAATCAGTTCATTTAGCCCAAGTTGAGTGGATAACTTGAGGGAATCTGCAGTGTGTTCATTTTCAAATGGAAAAATTTTCTTTTGCAGCCAATCGAGTAATTCTAAATCATCAGCCAATCCTCTAAAAAGAGTTTGGCACAAGTGGAGGTGAGTTTGCACAAACCCTGGAATTAAAGTATAACCAGAGCACCGTATAATTTCTCCATCAAACTTTAGCAAATCAAATTCTGAAGTTGGAGCAATTTTCTTAATAATTCCATCTTCTACTTCAACAGAATATCCATTAAAAATATTTTCTTTTGAGTCAACTGTTACTATTGATTTTGGACTAATCAGTTTTTTCATTTTTATTTTTCTCTATAAATATTTCATCCATTTGTTGGACAGCATACCTTAAATGAGGGATTACAATTGAGCCGCCAACAATTAAAGCTACATTGAAAGTTTCGTATAATTCTTGTTCCGTTGCACCTTCATGAATTGCACGATCAATATGATATAATATACAGTCATTACAGCGTAATGCCATTGAGACTGCTAATCCCATTAATTCTTTACTCTTTGCAGATAACGCACCATCAATATATGCTTTGTTGTCGAGAGCAAAAAATTTATTGAAATCACGAAAACCTGAATTCAATATTCGCTCATTCATTTCAGTTCTATAAGCACGAAATTCTTTAACATTTGATTTCATTTATCACCTATTAAGTTCTTTTTTTAAGAATTGTCCAGTAATACTTTTGTTTGATTGAGATATTTCTTCTGGTGTACCAGTTGCAATAATTTCTCCGCCATATTCGCCGCCGCCAGGACCTAAGTCAATTATATTATCAGCTACTTTAATTACATCTAAATTATGTTCAACTACAATAACAGTATTCCCTTTATCAACTAATTTGTTCAAAACTTTAAGAAGAATATTCACATCCTCAAAATGCAAACCAGTAGTCGGCTCGTCGAGTACGTATAAAGTCTTTCCGGTACTAACTTTGCTAAGTTCAGTTGCTAATTTAACTCTTTGTGCTTCTCCTCCAGATAAGGTTGTAGCTTGTTGCCCAAGTTTTATATATCCAAGTCCAACATCGTTTAATGATTTAATTTTTCTTTTTAATGCTGGGAAATCACCAAAAAAACTGAGAGCCTCTTCAACTGTCATATTTAAAACGTCTGAAATATTCTTTGTTCTATAAAGTATTTCCAAAGTCTCATGATTATATCTCTTACCGTTACACACTTCACATAGCACATAAACATTTGGCAAGAAGTTCATTTCAATTTTTGTTAATCCGTCACCTTGGCATTCATCGCATCGACCACCTGAAACATTAAAACTAAATCTGCCGGATGAATATCCCCTTATTTTTGATTCTGGCAGTTGCGCAAACAAATCACGAATATGAGTAAATAATCCCGTATACGTAGCCGGATTAGAACGTGGAGTCCGGCCAATTGGTGTTTGATCAATCTCTATTATTTTATCAATTTCTTCAAGTCCTTTTACTTCTTTAAATGGTAAAGGTACAACCTTAGAATTGTAAATTTTTTTAAACAATATTTTAACTAATGTTTCGTTAATTAATGTAGATTTGCCAGATCCGCTAACACCAGTTATCGCTGTTAAATTACATAAGGGAATTTTAATTTTTACATCTTTTAAGTTATTCCCATTTGCACCGATTAATTCAACAAACTTTCCGTTCCCTTTTCTTCTTTTCGTAGGGATTAAAATTTTCTTTTTACTCTTTAGGTAATCAATGGTTAATGAATTTATCCCATTCTTAGATTTTAAAATTTCACTTGTAATTCCGCGTAAGCATACTTCACCGCCATGTTCACCGGCTAAAGGACCAAGGTCTATAATATAATCCGAATTTTCAATTGTTTCACGATCATGCTCAACAACAATTACTGTATTCCCAAGATCACGCAAATTATGGAGCGACTTTATTAATTTTATGTTATCAGCTTGGTGAAGTCCGATGCTTGGTTCATCAAGAACATACAAAACACCGGCAAGCTGAGAGCCTATTTGTGTTGCTAATCTTATTCTTTGTGACTCACCTCCAGAAAGTGTCCTTGCAGATCTGTCTAACGTTAAATAGTCTAATCCAACATTTAAAAGAAATTGTAATCTAGAAGTAATTTCTTTTAGAATTTGTTTTGCAATTTTTTCCTCTCGCTCATTCAACTTAATATTAGTAAAAAAGATTAGACATTTTTCAATTGACAGAGATGTTACTTCTGCTATATTTAATTCGTTAAGCTTTACAGATAAAGATTCTTTTTTTAACCTCCCTCCATTGCAAGTAGAACAAATTTGGGTGTTCATATATGCTTCAGCCCATTCTCGGATCTTGTTTGAGGAAGTATTATTGTAATAATGCTTAATGTAATTAATTACTCCGCTGAATTTATGCATATAAGTAACTGTTCTTCCGCCACCATATGTATATTTAAAAGGAATTTTTTCTTTTGAACCATTGAGAAGAATTTCTTTCTGCTCATATGACAAGTCATGTAACTTCGTGTCATATGTAAAACCAAATCGTTCGGAAATCCCTTCGAGTTGATTATAAAACCAAATATTACGCGGTTTGCCTAATGGTGAAATCGCTTCTTCATTTATGGATTTACTCCAATCAGGAATAATTAAATTCAGATCAAGTTCTCTCTTCTCACCTAAGCCATCACAATCTGGACATGACCCATATGGAGAATTAAATGAAAAAGAATTGGGTGCAAGTTCTTGAAATCCAATTCCACAGTGGGCACATGCAAAATTTCTGCTATACCAATGATCTGCATTTCCATCATTTACTATTAGATTTCCATTTCCATAGTTCAAAGCAACTTCAACAGATTGTCTAATTCTATATCTTGAATTAGACGAAACTGATAGTCGATCAACAACTATTTCAATATCATGTGTTTTGTAGCGGCTAACTTTAAAATCATCAATTAATTCTTGTACCATGCCATCAATTCTAACCCTTAAAAAACCATCTCGTAAAATTTCTTGAAACAATTCTCTATAATGACCTTTTCGACCTCTAACAACTGGAGCAAATAATTGAATTTTCTTCTCATCAAATTCACGAATAATATTTTCAATTATTTGATCTGAAGATTGTTTTTCAACCGGTCTTTTGCAATTATAGCAATAGACTTTCCCGATTCTTGCATAAAGTAACCTTATGTAATCATAAATTTCTGTAACCGTTCCAACAGTTGATCGAGGATTTCCTGAAGTTGATTTTTGTTCAATCGATATAGCCGGACTCAATCCTTCAATTAAATCAACATCAGGTTTTTCCAGCATGTTAAGAAACTGTCTTGCATAAGAGGATAGGGATTCGATATATCGCCTTTGACCCTCAGCATAAATTGTATCGAAAGCCAGTGATGACTTGCCAGATCCAGAAAGCCCGGTAATAACAACTAGTGAATCACGTGGAATCTCCAAATCAATGTTTTTAAGGTTGTGTTCCCTGGCACCTTTTATTAATATTTTATTAATAGCGTCCAATTAGATAAATTTGCTGAAGTTCAAATGGTTATTTTAGATAAACTATTAACGAAAAGCAATTATCAGCTAAAAAATGTCACAGCTTCCTTTCAAAATAAAATCCATTAAAGAATTAGCTAAATTTCAATTAAAGGAGAAAGGATCATTATTTGTTGCTAATGCAATTCAAATTACTGATGAAAAGTCTGCAAGTAGTTTTGTTCTGAAGCAAAAGAAAGCTCATTTCAATGCAAACCATAATTGTTTTGCTTATTTAGTTGCTAATGGTAATCTTAAATATTCTGATGATGGAGAACCAAACGGAACAGCTGGAATTAGAATTCTTAATGCAATTAACCACTTTAAGCTGAAAAATATTTGCGTAGTTGTAACAAGATATTTTGGAGGAACTAAATTAGGAATTGGGTCACTTGGCAAAACTTACTACAAAACTGCTTTCAATTGCTTAGAGAATGCTAATACAATTGAACACACACTTTTTGAGGAAATTGTAATTGAATATGATTTTCAATCTTCAAATCAGGTATTTAGACTAGCTGAAAAATATCAAATAAAAGTAACAAAGAATTCATATCGTAATAATCCACATCTTAAAGGTCTACTTCCGATTGCGAATAAGTTATTGCTTTATGAAGAGTTAAATAAAAATCCGTCAAAATCTTTGAAGGTAGATTTTAAGCAAATTCAAAAGTATTTATAGTAAATCAAGACCGATAATTCCCTTAATTACAAAAAAGACTTGCAGATTGGATTTGCAAATAAGAGGAATAACTTCTATTTTTATGTAGACTAAATCTAAATAATTAATACAAATTGAATCTAAATTCTGCTCACGAATCATTCCGAAAGTACCTTAAGAAGGAAAATCACAGAATTACACCAGAAAGATTTGAAGTTTTAGACTATGCATTAAATTATAAAGGTCACTTCGGTGCAGATGAATTATTCCTTGAAATGAAGACTAATCATTCCAACATTTCTCGAGCGACAGTTTATAATACATTAGAACTGTTAGCCGCTTGCGATTTGTTAGCAAAAAGAAATTTTGGTGAAAATAAAACTAGGTACGAATCGAACTATGATCGTAAAACACACGACCATTTAATTTGCATTAGTTGTGGAGCTATTAAAGAATTTTCTGAACCAAGAATGGAAAATATTGTTTCTGAAGTTGCAGAGAAATTAGGATTCGAAACATCTGGATACTCATTCAATATATTTGGAAAATGTACAAATCCAAACTGTAAACTGAAAAAAAATGTCGAATAGTACTCTTGATAAAGCGCAAAAAGGAAGATTAGTAACAATCATAAATTTACCATTTGGAGAGCTAAGAGCTCACTTAATAAGACTGGGAATTACAGAGGGCGATTCAATAAAATGTATTGAAAGATTACCCGGTGGAACTATTGTAATTCAGAAAAATCGGCAAGAAATAGCTATAGGTTATGATTTAGCAAAAAAAATAAAAATAATACTTCATTAGGACAATTTTGTGAAGAATGATTTAATTGATGTACCTCAAATAAAGAAAACGAAAGAACACATTAATGATTACCAAACAAACTTAGATAAAGTTGTAAAGGTTGTTTTAGTTGGAAATCCAAATGTTGGGAAATCGTGTATCTTCAACCACATGAGCGGCATGTATGTTGATGTTTCAAATTTTCCAGGAACAACTGTCTCAATAACAAAAAGTTTTTTTCAAGGTGCAGAACTTTATGACACACCCGGAATTTATGGCGTATCCTCTTTTAATGATGAAGAGAGAGTTGCAAAGGATATTATTTTATCCGCTGATGTTGTTATCAATGTAGTAAATGGACTTCATTTAGAGAGAGATCTTTTTTTAACTCAACAATTAATTGAAATGGGTAAAAAAGTAACTCTCATTTTGAATTTTTCAGATGTTGTCCAAAAGAAAAAAATAAAAATTAATACGCAATTGTTGTCAGAGCTTCTTGGAGTTGAAATAATTGAGACTTCTGCAGTTACTAAAAAAGGATTTGATCAGCTTCAAAATGCGGTTAAGCTTGCTAAAGTCGGAAATCAAAATTTAGACCTTCAATTTATGCTCCAACACTTGATTGATAAAGGAATCTCAAAAGCTGAAGCATTGCTTATTATAGAAGGCGATAGTATAACTGCTTCAAAGAACTTCATGCAACCAGGATTATCTGATGATAGAGAAAAAATTTACATTACACGTCGCTCAAAAGTGAATGAAATAGTTACGCTAGTTGAGTATGAAGATTCTAAAAAGGGAGAGATTTTTAACCAGTTGGGTAGATTATCCTTACATCCTAAAACTGGGGTCCCAATTTTAATAGTTATTCTTTCATTAGTGTATTTTTTTATAGGTGATTTTGTTTCTCAACAAGTGGTTGATTTTACAGAAAATAAAATTGGGAAAGAATTATTTGAATTTAACGTTAAGTCATTTATTGCAAATTTTAATGAGTCTACTATTCTTGTTAGTTCTTTGGATGAACCTGGAAATGTTGTAGAAAATAAAACGTTTAGGTTCCCAAATGGAATGGCATCAGATACAAAACTAAAAAATGAATTTCTCACATTTTCAAATAAACAAGAAATAGCTATTGATTTCCAATTTTCAAATCCAATTTTACGTTTATTCTTTGGCGAGTTTGGTGTCATTACTATGACCATAACTTATCTGTTTTTTCTTCTGTTGCCGCTGGTGATTGGATTTTATTTTGTCATGGCTATTTTAGAAGACAGTGGTTATTTACCCCGATTAGCAACCATGATGGATCGCGCATTTAATAAGATTGGATTAAACGGCAAAGCTGTAATCCCTATTATGCTTGGATTTGGATGCATAACAATGGCAAATGTTACAACAAGATTACTTGGCACAAGTAGAGAAAAAACAATTGTTACGGCAATATTGCAGTTTGTAATTCCATGTTCTGCTCAACTTGCAGTCATTACAGTTTTATTAAGCGGTGCTGGGCTGAAGCCGCTTTTAATTTTTGTTACCGTTATAACAATAGTACTTATTACGTTATCTACACTCATGCATAAATTGCTCCCTGGCGAAAGTTCTCCACTTTTACTTGATCTGCCTATGATGAGAATTCCTAGGTTAGACAATATTTTGAAAAAAACTTTTTTTAGAAGTTACGGATTTATGAAAGAAGCTGGAGTCTGGTTTTTTATAGGTGCAATAATAATTGGGATTTTTGAAATTTTTGGGATTCTAGAAATTTGGCAAAATATTCTGGCTCCTTTAACTACTGAGTGGTTAAAACTTCCAAAAGAAACTGCTACAGCATTTGTAATGGGTATGGTAAGACGTGACTTTGGTGCTGCTGGCTTATTTGATTTGAATTTAACGTCAATGCAAGTAACGGTAGCAATAATTACAATAACTCTTTTTGTCCCATGCATCGCATCCTTTATAGTTATGCTAAAAGAACGCGGCCTAAAAGAAGGTTTTGCAATATGGGTTGCAACATGGATTTCAGCTTTCACTATAGGCGGAATCGTAGCACAAATAATAATTTAATTTTGTAATGAAAAAATCTGAATTGAATAAATATCCAATAATTTGGCGAAAAGACGATTTTTTTATAAAAATCTACTGTTCAATACCAAATGTTGCTACCGGAATACTTCTAACAACATCTAAAGCTACATTTATTATAGATCCCGGAGACGGAATACTTAGAGACTTGAATAAAGATGTTGGTTCAGAAATAATTTTAAAAGTCTCAGATATTTTTATTAGCCATGGTCATCATGATCATGTAGGAGGCGTTTGGTCGCTTTTAACTTATTTGTCAGTTCTCAGAAGAAAAGCCGAGTTAAAAATTTATTACCCATTTGGATGCGCCGAAATTGAGAGTATCTATAAAGCATTTAATGAAGTATATGGGAAAGAATTATCCTATCAAATTAAACTTTACCCAATTAAAAATGAAAAAACCTTCACAAGACATTCAATTAAAATCAAACCATTTAAGGTAAATCATCGTGAACTAAGTTCTGACAATATATCATCAGAATTAATTCCTTCGCTTGGTTTTAAATTTTTTTATGATGCAAAAAGCATTTGTTATGGTGGCGACACTGCATTTTGTGATAGTCTTGTTAAGAATTCAAAAGGATCGGATCTAGCAATTATTGAAGCGGGAGCTGAGGATATTGAAAGCTCGGATTTACATATGACCATTCAACAAGCTACAGAAATTGGGATGACAGCAAAGGAATATTATCTGGTTCATGTACCAGAATAATATTATTTTACGCATCAAATTTTTCAATAATGAGAGGAACAGATGAAAAAAATATCATTTATACTATTTTCACTTGTTATTACTATAAATCTTTATTCGCAGAAAACCTGGAAAGATTCAGAGATTTCTTTAAAAGATATAAAAGCTCATCTTTATTATTTAGCTTCAGATGATATGAAAGGAAGGTTTTCAGGTTCACCAGAGGAAATTAAATCTGGCGATTATATTAAAACACAATTTGAATCTTATGGCTTGAAACCTTTTTTCCCAAACACATACTTCCAAAAATTTCCATTTATTGAAAAAGTTGAATTAACAAAATCAAATACACTTCAATTTACAATTAATAAGCAGTCGAAAGAATTATCTATTCATAAAAATTTTATAACTGCTCCCTTTTCTGGTAAATCAAAAATATCTACAGCGGTTGTTTTTGCGGGATATGGAATTACTTCAACCAAGTTAAATTATGATGATTATGATGGAATTGATGTACATGGGAAAGTTGTTGTTGTAATGAGATACCATCCAGAACATGATAGCTCTAAATCAGAATTTGATCGGTATTCCACATATCGTCAAAAAGCATCAGCAGCACGTGATAAAGGCGCCGCTGGAATTATTTTTGTGAATGGTCACGAACCAAGAAATGATGAAGATCTACTTATGGAGTTAAGGTATGACGGTGCCGGGGGAATAAATGATTTTCCGGTGTTGCAAATTAAACGAAGCTTGGTTAATGAACTTTTCAAATCTCAAAACTTAGACTTTGCTCAATACCAGAAAAAAATCGATTTAAATAAAAAACCATACTCATTTTTATTTAATAATATCTCTGTGAATTTGTCAACTGAAGTAAAAGAATTAGAAAAAACTGCAAGAAATGTTGTTGGTTATATTGAAGGAAATGATCCAATTTTAAAAAACGAATATATTGTTATAGGTGCACATTATGATCATCTCGGAATCGATCAACTCAAAACATCTTCAATGTATAAAGGAAATGATTTACAAATTCATAATGGTGCAGATGATAATGCTTCGGGTACAACCGGACTGCTTGAAGTTGCAGAAAAATTTTGTGCTCTGAAATCAGAAATTAAAAGAAGCATTATTTTCATTGCATTCAGCGGCGAAGAACTTGGCATTCTTGGTTCTACATATTTTACAAACAATTCAGTGATCGACATTAAAAATATTGTTGCGATGTTGAATATGGATATGGTTGGCAGATTAAATGATGAAAAATCTTTAACAATTATTGGTGCTGGAACATCATCACTATGGAAAAATCTGTTGAATGAAAAAAATAAGTACGACCTTAAACTAGCTTTCAACGACAGTGGTTCTGGAGGAAGTGACCATCAAGCATTTACAAACAAAAATATTCCGGTTCTTTTCTTTTTCACCGGAACACATACAGATTATCATAAACCAAGTGATGATGCAGATAAAATTAATTATGAGGGCACACAAGCTGTTGTAAATTTTGTATTCGAAGTTGCTAATTCTGTTCAAAAGTTAGAGAGTAAACCCGATTATGTAAAAATAGAAGAACCAGCTCAAAGAGGTGCAGTTAGATCAAGAGTTACTGTTGGTACAGTCCCAGAATTCGGTTATAACGGAAACGGATACAAATTATCAGGAGTTACTGACGGAGGGCCAGCAGCAAAAGCTGGATTGAAAGCTGGAGATATTATTATAAAATTTGGTTCGAAAACTGTAAACAATATTTATGATTTTATGTATGCAATGGGTGAATTTTCGCCAGGCGATAAAGTAGATGTCGTAATTATTAGGGATGAAAAAGAAGTAACCGTAAACCTTGAGTTAACCGCAAAATAGATCTTTTCAATAGGAACGCTAATTAAGCGTTCCTAATCGTTCATCTAATTCCCGTTATAAGGAATACCGTTTTTTATCCACTCTGGTTGTGAAGCTCCTTTACAATAAAAATCTATATACTCTTTCATCTTTATTGAGTAGTCCAGTTTATTTGCATATTTTCTTGGATGATGTGGTTCTTTTCTGTATTGCAAAAAGATACAATCCTTACCAAGTCTTCTTAATGCTAAATAAATTTCTATACTTTGATACCATGGTACTGCATCGTCTTCATCACCATGCATTAAAAGTAAAGGAGTATTTATTTTATCTGCAAAAAACACTGGAGAATTTTCTATATAGCTTATTGTTTTATTCCACAATGTTCCACCGATGCGGCTTTGGGATTTTTCATACTGGAATTGACGTGCTAAACCAGTTCCCCATCTAATTCCGCTATAAGCACTTGTCATATTTCCAACGGGAGCACCAGCTATTGCACATGCGAACAAATCAGTTTGAGTAACCATAAATGCTGTTTGGTAGCCGCCCCATGAATGACCATGCAGAGCAATTCCATTTGGATCTGCCCAACCTAGATCAATTAATTTTTGTATTCCAGGCATAATACATTTTATAGCAGAATAACCCGGACGAGCAACATCATATTTTACATCAGGTAAAAAAATTATATACTCATTGCTCGCATAAAATGGAAAATTAGGGCGGTGATTAACAACCATTTCATTGAACTCATGAACTCTATGTGAAGAGATTTCGTAAAAATAGATTAATACCGGATATTTTTTACCAGCTGCAAAATCAGTTGGAAGAATTACTGCACCATCTAACTTTTTACCGTCAATGCTATTCCATTCAATAAGTGTTGAACTACCCCAGGCATATTTCTCAAGCTGAGAATTTAAATCTGTTACTTTTATTGGGTTTTCAAACTTCATAGTAGAAAACCATAAGTCTGGATATTCATCATAGCTTTCTCTTGTAAAAATTATTTTATCTGACTTAGCAGCTTTGGCAGTGAAGGAATATTTCTTGTTTTCATTTGTTAAAGTGTTTATCCCTTTCTTTGTAATGTTAGCGCTGAATAAATTAGTTGATTTAGTTTTATGATTAAATCCGGTAAGGAGTATTTGTTCTTGCTTGTCATAGAATTGTTTATCTTTATCAAGTTTTTGAATCCGTAAAGTTAATTTATTTTGCCGACCATAGTGATCAGTTAGACATGATATGTAATCACTTTCAGTATTATATTTCCAAATATCATATTTGTCATAAATAAAAATTGATTCGTCTTCTTTAGTCCAACCACCAATTCCGTAGCTATTAGGTTCAGAAGGCGTATCATTATCTTCATCTGCAAAATTTGCTTTTACATTTTCAGTTATGTTTTTAGTAGACCTTGACTTGATTGAATAAATGTACCAATCCCCTCTTTCAAAAAATAAAACATATTTCCCATGCGGGGATAGATAAACTCTATCACTCAATTTTCTAGCTACTAAATTTTTCTCTCCGTTATCATAATCTGTCACATAATAATCTGCATAATTACCGTCCCAAGTTTTAAGTTTTTGATATGGAATTTCACTTGAAAGTAATCCTACGTTATTATTCTTATTGACAATCAAATTAGGAATGCTAAGGTCTGTTAAGTAGATAATTCTTTTACTTTTCTTATCAAATAAAGTTGTGTAAGAAAACTTTTCTTTGCTTTTCCATTCTTTAATTTCATTTGATTTAATGAGCGGATCATTCCAATGCCAAACATCAATTTCACTTTTTGAAAGTATTTCTTCAAAATCATAAGGGTTTTTCTTTTTATTCTTTTCAGGCTCAGCTTTTTTATTTTTAATTACCGGTTTGATGCCGAAAAATATTTTTGTTCCGTCTTCTGTCCAGTTTAAAGTATTTTCAGAAGGGATATACCAATCAGTTATTAATTGAGAAGATTCTGCTATTTTATTTGATTTTTCTTTCGACCACAAATAAACAACTGCACTATCTTTTTTATCATCCTTAATTAAAAACGTTTTTGTATATAATAATTCTTGATCTTTATTCCATTTAAGACCATCAATAAATGAATTTTTTTCTTTATCAATAACCTCAAAAATTTTTTTCTTCAAATCATAAAAGTAGAGTCCATTATTATTCTTATTTGTATCAGACACAGAATATGCGATATAATTTGAAAGACTATCAATAGAATATGAGTGAACAAAATCAAGCGTATCAGAAAAATTCAAAGTTAGATTCTTGACCAACAATCGGCTGCCAATATTTTTCTTTGGTTTTGCATTTTTAGAAGTATCTTTTTTTTCAAAAAAATGAACAGCAATCCAACCTGAATTTTTAGTAAACTCAGATGATTTTACTTCAACTATAGTTTCGGTAACTCCGTTCTTAAGGTTAATAATACCCAAATTATTTCTTGGTCTATCCTTTTCACTTTTATCAAGGTCAATAAAATCAGGTTCAATTACAGTACTGAGCCATTGTTCATTCAAACTGAATATTGGTTTTATTCCTCTTTCAACCGAATATTTTCTTTCGCTGGATGATGATTGAATTATCAGTTCGCCGTTACCTCTATCAAGTTTTATACTATAAGCTAACCAACTTCCATTGTCGGAAATAACAGTCTCTCTTATTTGTTTAAATTTCATTACATCTTCGAGAGTCAATGCTTTTTTCTGTTGCGCCGATAGATTAAAAAAAGCACAATTAACAAGCATCATTAAAGCTAAATAGTATTTCTTCATCTACAACCTCACTGTTTGGAAGTTAATTAAAACATTACATCTCCATAGGCAAATAAGGATGGCGTTCCACCAGTATGCCAAAACAAAATTGTTTCATTTTTTGAAAAATATTTTTTCTCTATCAAGTCAATCATAGCTCCAAATGCCCTTCCAGTGTAAACTGGGTCAACTAATATACCTTCTGTTTCAGCTGATAATTTTATTGCTCGTCGTTCCAACTCTCCTAAAACTCCGTAACCACTACCAAGATAATTTTCATCTAAAAAAATATCCTTTTTAGTTATTTCGCACTTAATTTCAAAATGTTTTTTTGTTCTTTCAATTAGAATTGACAAAAATAATTCATAATCCAAATTCTCATACTCAGCTTTATCGATTTTAATTCCATAAATTTTTGCATTAAGATTAAAAATTTTACTGCCAAGTAAAATTCCAGTGTGGGTTCCTCCTGAACTTGAAGCAAACACGATAGCATCAATACTTCTATTAATAGAATCAAGCTGTAGTTTTAATTCATTCATCGCTTCAATAAAACCAACTGCACCTATTTCATTTGAACCACCATATGGAATAACATAAGGTTTTTTCCCAGTATTTAATAGCTGTTCAGCAATTTCAGGAATTTTCTCTCCTTTTCGAAATTCGCCAGTCCAATGAATATTCGCACCAAGTAATTTATCAATTAAAATATTTCCAGAGTAGTTTTGCGGTGGTTCACCTCCAAGTGCGAGATGACAGCTTAATCCAGATGCAGCTGCAGCGGCGGCTGTTTGTCTACAATGATTTGACTGTAATGCGCCGCCAGTGATCAATGTTTCGCATCCTTTTTGAATTGCATCTCCAATCAAGTACTCAAGTTTTCTCGTTTTATTCCCTCCAAAAGCTAGCCCAGTTAAATCATCTCTCTTCATTAATATTTTTGGCCCGTTTAATTTCTTTGAGAGATTTTCTAACTCAATCAATGGGGTTGGGAAAAATCCTAATTTTCTTTTGGGAATTTTTGCAAAATCCATAATTAATTATCCTTATTTTACAACTTTTCCTTTTCTATATAGCAAGTAAATTAATATGAATAATAATGCTATTGTGGTAATTGAAATATTTGCTATACTAACATTCTTACTAAAAAACCAAACTAAAGGACAGACTGATGCAATAAGAAATAAATAAGCAAATAACTTTTCATTGCTAATTACATTTGTGCTGTTAGATTTTTTTTTAATTGAAAACCAAAATAATATTGTGGAAATAAAAAGGAATAATATTCCTTCCAAAGGTAATGTAATCGATATGTTAAAATTTGAAATGTACCGTATAAAAAAATCCAATAAAAATGTAAAAAATAATATTAGAATAAGTCTTTTGAATTTTAGAATCATTGAATTCTAAATTGAATTAATTATTAAAATAAATCCAATCAGTATTATGAAGCAGTAAATAATTTTTTTGAATAATTCTTCATTTAGTTTACTATTAAGATAACTACCTATTAATAATGCAACAATGATTACCGGCAATGCTAATAAATAAGAACTAATTACAAAATCGGTCCACAATCCACTGATACCATGTCCAATGTTAATAAGTATTCCAGTAGGAAAAAATATTCCTTGCAAAGTTGCTCTAAAATTTTCCCGTTTCCAACGTCTTAGAACTCCATAAATAACAGTTGGCGGACCATTTGTATTATATGCTCCACCAAGAATTCCCGCAAAAAATCCAAAGTAAAATGAATATCTATCGTTTCTTAGATAGGGTAAATTTTTAACAGTTAAATTATAGATTCCAAATCCAATTAGCAGAATACCGAGAACTAATTTAATGAAAGAATCTGGTGTATTTTTTAAATAATATAATCCAATTGGCAAACCAATTATTGTAGATAGAATAAAACTGATCGACTCTCTAATATTTACCTTATTCCAATAGGAAATTAACATAAAAAGAGCAAGAGTTGATGCAGTCAATGCAATAATAGGTGTTGCTGATTTTACATCAATTATTAAAGCAAGTAGTGGCATTCCTACAACTGCTTCTCCAAATCCCATAGCCGATCTAATCAAAGATCCTATAAATATAATCATTAAAATTAATAAGAGTGTTGAAGATATTTCCATAGTAAATAAGTTCAATATAAAAAGATGCCGGATAAACCGGCATCAATTAAAAGTGTCAATCTTTAGAAATAAACAAAATTATTTTTTTGGTCCAATCATTTTTTCTGGTCGAACTACTTCATCAAATTTTTCTGATGTTAACAAGCCTAATTCCATTGCGGCTTCTTTAAGAGTTTTATTTTCTTTGTGTGCTTTCTTAGCAACCTTTGCGGCATTGTCGTAACCAATCACTGGATTAAGCGAAGTAACAAGCATTAACGAATTTTCTAAATGCTTTTTAATATTAATTTCATTTGCTTCAATACCAACAACACAATTATCAGCAAAACTCTCGCAAGCATCAGCAATCAATTTTATAGATTGCAAAACATTAAACGCAATTACCGGCATGAAAACATTCAATTCAAAATTACCGCTTGCACCGGCAAAATTAACAGTAACATCATTCCCAAACACTTGAGCACAAACCATTGTCATTGCTTCAGATTGAGTCGGATTTACTTTGCCCGGCATAATTGAACTTCCTGGTTCATTTTCTGGAAGTGCTATTTCACCTATTCCACATCGCGGTCCTGAACCAAGCCATCTTATATCATTTGAAATTTTCATTAATGATGCTGCAATAGTTTTTAATACACCACTCATTTCCACTAAAGCATCTTTACCGGCCATTGCTTCAAATTTATTCTGAGCAGTTTTAAATTTTTTGCCGGTAATTTCAGAGATCTTTATTGCCACTTTTTCAGCATAATCTGGATGTGTGTTTAATCCCGTACCTACGGCTGTTCCGCCTAAAGGTATTTCGAGAAGTCTTTCTAATGAATCATCAATTCTTGCTAATCCATTTGTCAGTTGATGAGCATAGCCTGAAAATTCTTGACCTAATGTTAATGGAGTAGCATCCATCAAATGGGTTCTTCCAATCTTGATAATATCTTTGAATTCAATTGCTTTTTTGTCAAGAACGTTTCTTAATCTTGCGATCATTGGAATAAGTCGTCTGTAAATTTCTTCAACTGCGGCAACATGAATTGCAGTTGGGAATGCATCATTTGTTGACTGAGCTTTGTTTACATCATCATTTGGATGAATTGGTTTTTTACTGCCTAATACCCCACCGGTCATTTCAATAGCACGGTTTGAAATTACTTCATTGGTATTCATGTTGGATTGAGTACCACTTCCGGTCTGCCATACAACTAATGGGAAATGATCATTTAATTTACCGGCAATAACTTCGTCAGCAGCTTTGATAATTAATTCCATTTTCTCAGTTGGAAGAATTCCTAGTTCATTATTAACAAATGCAGCAGCTTTCTTAACAATTCCTAAAGCTCTAATCATTTCAGCGGGGAATCTTTCACCGCCAATTTTAAAATTCATTAATGAACGAGCAGTTTGTGCCCCGTAATATTTGTCAACTGGTACTTGTATCTCACCCATGCTATCAGTTTCAATTCTATAATCCATTTTATTCTCCGAAAAATTATTGTTATATATGAAAAATTAAGGCAAACTCGTCTTAATTTCAATTAATAATAATTTATCATTGAAAGGAACATTTAAAGAAGAATTAATTAACTGCATAGATTTTTTTTAGGAGAGAGTATTTCCTACAAAATTTAATATTTGTTGGACAAACCTTTAATATCAATATAACATTTCAATCCAACTTTTCGATTCGTCTAGCACCAACAAATCTCTTCTTATAATATGATTCACTCAGTGAAGATACAGAAACTCCTAAACTTCGACTCGCATGAACAAACTGATCTTCGCCTAAATAAATTCCAACATGACCTGGGAACGTTCTTTTTGTTGTATTAAAATAAATAAGGTCTCCAAATTTTAATTCCTCTTTTGCAATTTTTTCACCAACCATGTATTGTTCACGTGCTGTACGTGGTAATTCAATAGCAATTGAGCTTTGATATACTTCTTTTGTAAAAGCAGAACAATCAATTCCGTTTTTAGAATTACCGCCGTATTTATAAGGTGTATCCAAATATTTAATAACTTCAAACAAGATTTTTTCTCGATTAGTCAGAGCAATATTAAAATTCTGCAATTTGCTGTAATTAGCTACAAACTTTGATTTATCAACTGGATTTGATTCAATTGGTATTTCATCGAATTCAACATAAACACTGTCTGGAATATTTTTATAAGTTATTGTCTCTTGTCTGCTAGTTTTTTCTTTTACTTCGGTTGAATCGGCGGATGTAAATCGAACTTTCTTTGAGGGTTTTTGTTCGCTAGTTGGTTTTGGTTGATTATATCTCTGCGAGGTAGTTGAAGAACTGCACCCAATAATTATAATAGATAAAATTAAAACAACGAAAAATATTTTATTCCAATTCAAATTCATTTATAATTCTTTAACCAAGGTAAGAGCGAAGGTTTTTGCTTCTGGATGCATGTCTTAACCTTCTTATAGCTTTTTCTTTTATTTGTCTCACTCTTTCCCTAGTTAGATTAAATTTTTCACCAATTTCTTCAAGTGTTAGTGAATGTTCTTTATTTAAACCAAAATATAATTTTATAACCTCAGACTCTCTTTCATTTAAGGTTGAAAGAGCACGTTCAACTTCTTTTCGAAGTGAATCGGACATTAGAGTAAAATCAGGAGATGGAATTTCATCACTTTCAAGGACATCAAGAAGTCTATTTTCTTCTCCTTGCGTAAATGGTGCATCCATTGAAACATGTCTGCCAGATATTTTAAGTGTATCAGATACTTCACTAATATCCATCTGCAATTCTTGTGCGAGTTCATGAGCACTTGGTTCTCTTTCAAATTCTTGCTCAAGGTTACTGTAAGCTTTGCCGATTTTATTTAAAGCACCAACCCTATTTAGTGGAAGTCTTACTATTCTTGATTGCTCTGCTAAAGCTTGTAAGATTGATTGACGTATCCACCAAACTGCATAAGAAATAAATTTAAAACCACGTGTTTCATCAAACCTTTTTGCAGCTTTAATTAATCCTAAGTTACCTTCGTTGATTAAATCTCCAAGGGATAAACCTTGGTTCTGATATTGTTTTGCTACAGAAACAACAAATCGAAGATTGGCTTTAACAAGTTTTTCTAATGCAATTTGATCGCCTTTTTTAATCCTTTTTGCAAGATCTATTTCATCATCAGGAGTTAATAGATCAACTTTACCAATTTCTTGCAAGTATTTATCGAGTGATTGACTTTCTCTATTTGTAAATTGTTTCGTAATTTTCACAAATGCCTCATTTTTTTTCTACATGAATAGAATCAACTATTCCAACAATTGAAGCATCAACTGGAGCCATGTCCACATCGAGGGGTATAACAGCTTCACTAGCAGTAATATAATAAATAATTTCACCTGGTCCAGCGCCAATCGTGTCTAATGCAATAATTGGATCTCCAGTTTTTTCTAAACTGCCATTTAAAGGCTGCACAAATTGCATTTTATATCCAACAACAGCATCATACTTTTTAGTCGCCCAAATTGTACCAATCACTTTTCCTAGATACATATCAACTTATTACTTTTTTTCATTAACTGAAACATCCAGCTTATCAACAATAGCCATAATCACCGCATCAACTGGTTTATTTTTAGTAAATGTTGTTTGGCGAGCAGAACTTCCCTGAGCAACAAGCACGACTTCACCAACTCCAGCTCCAACAGAATCAACGGCAATTACGGTTGCTTGTTTAGGAGTATAGTCTAAGTCTAACTGCCTTACAATCAAAAATTTTGCTCCAACTAAATTCTCATCTTTTCTAGTTGACCAAACTGTCCCTATAACTTTTCCGAGTATCAGATTTACCTCGCATTTTTAATGGGTTAATTATTTTTACACTACTGTTTTTATATCTTTTTTCATTTAAAGTAACAATCGGAAGTCTGTTAATCTTAGCAGTTACACACATTAAAGCGTCACGCACGTTTGCAACTTTATTAAAAAAATCTGAAATGTTCAAACTGTATCGTGAATGTAATCCTAATATTTTCAATGCACTCAATAAGGATTTAATATTTAATGCATTAGTTTCATTCTCTGAACGATAAAATATTTCAGACGCATTAAGTACTGTTGTAAAACAGATGCCATCGATCATTAGAGATTCCAAAATAGACAATTCATTATATTTTCTATTGGTCAAATGCTCGACTAAAATATCAGTGTCAATTAAATATTCATTTACATCTTTTGTCTGCATTTAATTTTAATAATTTATTTTAAGATTTGAAAAAGTACCGCGTGATTTACGAAAGTTTTTAACAACATCAATTGGTAATGATTGTTTAATCATTATTCTTTCAATTAGCTTTGATTCTTCGACTTGTTGATTTGTGATTTTATTTATTAAAAGATTAGTATTTTTTTTAATTCTAGTCATTCAAAAAACTAATTCCTCTGAGGTTATTGTTAACTTTGAAAAAATGTGCAATTGTCTGGGCAACATCTGCAAAAGAAGAACGAACTCCAATATTTTTGCCGCCTGAACTAACCTTGTAGAATAACAGTGGAACATATTCTCTACTATGATCCGTACTAGGAGTAGTAGGATCATTCCCATGATCAGCAGTTAAAATGAGTCTGTCTGATTCCTTCAAACATGCAAGAATATTTGGTAAGTTGTCATCAAATTCTTTTAATGCGTTTGCAAAACCAACCGGATCATTTCTATGACCATAATAAACATCAAAATCAACTAAGTTAGCAATAATTAATGAGTTTGATTTCTCTTGAGCTGCTTTGATTATAGCTTGAATCCCTTCAATATTAGACTTAGATTTAATTTGAGTAGTGATCCCATTGTAATTAAATAGATCATTAATTTTTCCAATTGCTATTGTTTCAATCCCTTCATCCTTTAAAAAATTTAAAATTGTTTTTGAAGGCGGATCGACTGAAAAATCTTTCCGATTCGTTGTTCTCGAATAATTGCCAGTACTCCCAATAAATGGGCGAGCTATTATTCTTCCTACTTCATGATCACCAACCATAACTTTTTTACGAGTGATCATACAAATTTCATATAATCGTTCCAGTGATATTACATCTTCGTGAGCAGCAATTTGAAATACTGAATCGGCAGAAGTATATATAATCGGAAATCCAGTGCGTATATGATCATCGCCTAATTGTAAAATAATTTTTGTTCCTGAGGAGGCATAATTGGCTAAGTATCCCTTCATTTTTGTTTCTGACAAAAACTTATTTATTACATCCGCTGGAAATCCATTTGGGTAAACTGGGAATTCTTTTTCAGTGATTATACCTCCCAATTCCCAATGTCCCGTTGTGGAATCTTTTCCTTTAGATTTTTCAGCAAGTTTTCCGAAAGAAGCACGGGGATTAATTTGTGGATTAATTCCCATAATTGGGATAATATTTCCTAGACCAAGTGATTCAAGATTGGGTAATAAAATTCCGCCAACAGCAGTAGCTAAATTTGATAAAGTATTACTTCCTTCATCTTGATAATTGATAGCATCTGGCAATTCCCCAACTCCAACACCATCCAATATTATTACTATAAAATTATTCAATAAGGTTAGCTTGTAGATTTAACTGAGTTTCCGCCTTTTTCAAGTGCTTTCTTAAGTGCTAATTCTGCATCATGTAAAACTTCTTGAATGTCTGTTTTACCAGTTGTGGATGCAACGCCAATCGAAACTGTGAAAGTAGTTTGCTTCGATACAACGGCAATTGGTTTTCGTGCAATTTTAATTCTTAACTTTTCTGACCAGAGAAAAACTTCTTTAGATGACAAGTTGAAAAAATAAACCGCAAATATTTTTTCACTTATACGTCCTAAGATATTAAAAGGTGTCATCTCCTCTCTGATCATTTGTGATACCGCTCGTAAAACTTTTGGGAAGGGGTCATGCTCAAATAATGATTCTTGTGCAAGAAAATCATCAACTCGTATCAAACTAATGGCGCTTTGTACATTTAGTTCTTTTCCTTTAACTAATTCAATTGCAAGTCTTTCTCTAAAGGAGTCATAATTAAGTGTTCTAGTTTCAATATCGACTGAAAGTAAATTCTTCAATATGCTAATAGTGGAATGTGAATGAAGAATAAAAGCAAATATTTTTGTTGAATTCTTAATAAAATTTACTTCGCTGTTAGAGTATACATTCTTTTTTAAACTTTCGAAGCACAATACTCCATAATTCTGTTCGTCATACAAAAGAGGAATAGCTAAAAAAGAACCATCAAAACTGACATCTTCATTTTTAGAAAATCGTGGTAGCTCAGTTTCGGTTGTATCATCAATTTTAACCGGCGAAGAGCTTAGAATCGATTTACCAACTAAGGTGCCGGTTAAATCAATTTCTAAGTTTTGTCCAATATATTTTAAAGATGTCTTATTAATTATTCGTGCAGTTTTGAATTTATGTTCTAATGGCAGATAAGAAACAAATGTAAATGCGTCCCATTCTAATAATCCATGTATCGCATTTTCAATAGCATTGTACAAGTCAGTCTCCGATTCAAATTTTTTATCGAAATTAATAACGCCAAGTAATGCATTTAAACGTCTCTCAGATTGTGAATCGGAATACTTTTCTTCAAATAAGGTTATTATAACAGAAATTACTCTTACAATTCTGCCTAAAGCATAAATGTGTTCAATGCCAAAAGCATCTGTTACTTTAGAATCAAGAACAAAAATTCCCGTAAGTGATTTTCCATAAAACAAGGGAACACCCAAAAAGCTTTTAATTCCCTGAGGAGAAGTATAATATCTTATAACATCTTGTTCAGCAGTAGATGATACATCGAATACTTCAGGTTCTTCTTTTTGAATAATCTTACCAAGGATATCATCAACTAAATCAAATTTTTGCTTGGCAATTTTTGAAGAACTTGAAACATACCTTTCAAGTGTTAATCTTTTTTTATTCTTATTGAACCAGAAAAAAGCTGCTGTATGTGCCATGAAAGAATCTTTAACAACATGTAGAATTTTTTCTAAAACAAACCCAAATTGTTCGTCGTGACTAACATCTCTCGGTAATTCTTCATGAACAATTTTTTCAAAATTTTCTTTAAAATCTTGCGGTTTGAAAAATTCTTTTTTCCCATTTCCAAAAGATCGATTCAGACTTTCTGATGTTATAAATTCTAAGTTTTTAGTGGACGAGACAATTTTAAAATCTTCCCCATGGTCTGGTTTGTAATTCCCATTAATAAGTTTTTCCTCATCATCAATTTCTATATCATCGAATCCATTGGTCATTTGTGATGATTCTTGCTTTGGTAAGTCCCGCAAAAAAATAATAAATCCGATATAAACAAGTAAAATTATACCGGCAATTAATTTCATATATAAATCTTCGGTAAAAAACGGAACAGCAATGAGTATAGGAATTAACAAAAAAATTAAAATGCGTTTTTTGTGTTTGTCGGAAAACTCCATCCAACCGCCAGATTTATTGAATTGTCAATTTTTTACAAATTTTCATTCAATAATAATAAAGTTTTGTCAATTTTTCATAAAAGCTGAGATTCTAGCAGAGAAAAAATTTCTTTCTTTCCTATTCCCTTGGTTGATGAGAAATGAAATAAATTCTTTTCGAATTCAAGATTTGGATAATAGTCTATCGACTTTCTTTTAAGCTGAGCAATTTCAGACTGCTTCAGCTTATCAATTTTATTCAAGATTACGGCAAAGCTTATATTATGGTTAACAAGAAACTGATGTAGCATATCATCCAATTCAGTTGGTTCGTGCCGGCTATCTACGATGTGAAAAGCTAAGATAATCGAATCGTTCATAACAAAATATTTTTCAATAATTTTCTGCCAGTATTCTCTTTCAGTTTTGGATACCTTTGCATATCCAAATCCAGGTAAGTCAACTAAATAAATTTTATCATCAACTAAATAATAATTGATAGATCTTGTTTTACCTGGCGTAGAACTAGTTTTTGCAACTTTTTGAGGACTAAATAAACAATTTATAAAAGATGATTTTCCAACATTAGACCTACCACAAAGAACGATTGTTGATAACTGTCTTTTTGGTAATTCAGTCAAGTTATAAATAGCTTTATAAAATTCAATCTTATTCATACACAAATATAATTATTAACAAAATAATGCATGTCTATTTCGAGTTCGAGATTTAAAACAAAAAAGGCAGTTGAAACTGCCTTTTTTGATACATTCAAAAAATCAAATTAACTCTTCTTAGTTGTTTTCTTTGTTGTAGTTTTTTTCGGCGCTGCTTTTTTCTTCTTCGTTTCCTTTTCTTCAGATTCTTCTTTTTTCTTTTTCGAAGTTTTTGAAGCTTTCTTCTTCGGTTTTACTTCTTCATTTACCTCTTCAGAAACAATTTTTGCTTCTTCAACTTCAGGTTCTACTTTTTCACTTTTAGCTTTTTTAGATTGTTTAGGCTTTAATACTCCACTATAATCAACAAGTTCAATTATCGCAAGCTCAGCAGCATCGCCTTTTCTTTGTCCTAAACGAACAATGCGAGTATAACCTCCGGGTCTTTCACCAACTTTTGCATTTATATCGGTAAACAACTCTTTTACAACACTTTTTTCCTTAATAAAATCAGCAACATGTCGTCTTGCAGCAACAGAATCACTTTTAGCTTTTGTAATTAATGGCTCAACAAATGATCTTAATTCTTTTGCCTTAGCAACAGTTGTTTTGATTTTTTTGTGCCTTAATAACGATGTTGCAAGATTCCTTAATGTTGCACGTCTATGTTCCGATGTTCTACTTAATTTTCGACCTTTAACTCTGTGTCTCATTATTAAACCTTCAGTAAAGTACTAGTTATTTTCTTTTTTTTCTTCTAGATATTTATCGACTTCCATTCCAAATTCTAAACCATAATTATCGACTATTTCAATTAATTCTGCTAAAGATTTTCTACCAAAATTTCTGAACTTCAACATTTCATTTTCATCGCGTCTTACTAAATCACCTAATGATTTAATGTTAGCTGCTTTCAAGCAATTATGAGAACGAACACTTAATTCAAGATCATCTACACTTGTAGAAAGTATTTTTCTCAATCTTTCTGTTTCAGCATCTTTTTCTGTCTCTACTTTTTCTTCTTCTGGCTCAGCATCAAAATTGATGAATAACTGAATATGATCTTTCATTATTTTTGATGAACATGATAATGCTTCTTCTGGTGTAATTGAACCGTCGGTTGTAATTTCAAGAGCTAATTTCTCGAAATCATTTTTTTCACCGATACGAACATTCTCAACATCATATTTAACATTAACAATTGGTGTAAATATTGAGTCTATCGGTATTGTCCCAATTGTCATCTCTGGAATTTTTTGTTCGTTTGAAGGAACATATCCTTTTCCGGTTCCAAATTTTAATTCCATATTTAGTTTTGCATCAGCATTTAATCGAGCAATCAAAAGTTCTGGATTTAAAATTTCAACATCAGGACATACATTTTGAATTTCTTTAGCTTTGAATTCTTTAGCACCAGTAAGTGAAATTTCGCATCCTAATGTTTTTTTGTTAATAACTCTCATCCTAACTTTTTTAAGATTAAGGATTATTTCAGTTACATCTTCAATAACCCCAGGAACAGTTGAAAACTCGTGCAATACACCTTCGATTTTTACAGCAATAATTGCTGACCCGGCAAGCGAGGATAAAAGTACTCTTCTTAATGAATTTCCTAGTGTAACTCCGAATCCTCTTTCCAACGGTTGTATAGAAAATCTTCCAAAAGTAGCACTTTTTGAGGATTCATCTTGTATTACGCCTTCAGGCAGTTTTAAAAACGGATAGCTCATTTAGTATCCTCTATTAAATTTTAAAAATTACTTAGAATATAATTCTACAATTAATTGTTCATTTGCATTAAGCGGAATATCTTCTCTTTCCGGAACATTTAGAAAGGTACCTGAAAGAGTTGCTTTATCAACTGACAACCAACTGTAAACATTATCTTTGGTTTTTCTTAAAGAATCATGAACTGCATCAAGCTTTTTACTTTTGTCACGTACTGATATTACATCACCAGGAGCAAGTAAAAATGAGGGAATATCAACAATTTGTCCATTCACAGTAAAATGTCTATGCAATACTAATTGTCTTGCTGCTTTTCTAGAGGCAGCAAAGCTAAGACGATAGATGGTATTATCAAGTCTTCTCTCAAGAAGCTTAACAAGATTTGAACCAGTTATCCCTTTTTGTCTTGTTGCTTTTTCGAAATAATTACGGAATTGAGTTTCTTGCAATCCGTAAATTCTTTTAACTTTTTGTTTTTCCCGAAGCTGAACTCCGAATTCAGAAAATTTAGCTCTACGAGTCAAACCATGTTGACCAGGTGCATAATTTCTTTTATCTAAAGGGCATTTTTCGGAATGGCATTTTGATCCCTTTAAAAATAATTTTTGCCTCTCTCTTCTGCATAATTTGCAACTTGACCCAGTATATCTTGCCATCTAATTATTTCTCCTTAAACTCTTCTGCGTTTTGGTGGTCTGCAACCATTGTGAGGAATTGGAGTGTTATCTTTTATTGATAAAATATCCAAACCGGCAACATTCAATGCCCGTATTGCGGCTTCTCTTCCAGCACCAGGTCCTTTTACAAATACATCAACTTTTCTCAATCCAAGATCGTGTGCTTCTTTAGCTGCAGCTTCAGCTGTAACTTGTGCAGCAAATGGTGTGTTTTTTCTGGATCCTTTAAAACCATTTTTTCCAGCAGACGACCAGGAAATTGTATTTCCATAAATATCTGTAATTGTAACTACCACGTTATTGAATGAAGCTTTTATATGAGCAACACCAACAGCATCTACGTGTACTTTCTTTTTAGTCTTTTTAACTACCTTAGCCAATGTAGCTCCTCATTTATTTATTACTTCTTAGCCGGAGTTTTTTTCTTGCCGGCAACTGTTTTACGTTTTCCTTTTCGAGTTCTGGAATTAGTTCTTGTTCTTTGACCTCTAGCTGGTAAACCGCGTCTGTGTCTTAAACCTCTATATGAACCAATATCCATTAAGCGTTTAATATTTTGCTGTACTTCGCTTCTGAGTGCACCTTCTACTTTATAGTCTGCAGTCATAACAGAACGAATTTTTGCAACTTCTTCTTCAGTTAATTCGCTTATTTTTTTATTGGCATCTACATTTGCTTGTGAAAGTATGTTCAATGCAGATGTTCTTCCAATTCCAAAAATATAAGTTAATCCGATGTAAACTTTTTTTTGTTTTGGTAAATCTATGCCAGCTATACGAGCCAAATCTTGTTCCTCCTCGTTTTAACCTTGTCTTTGTTTGTGTTTTGGATTTTTACAAATTACGCGCACTACACCTTTTCTCTTAATTATCTTGCAGTGCTCACACAATTTTTTTACGGAAGCTCTAACCTTCATCTCTTCTCCGTTATTTATACCTATATGTTATTCTGCCTTTATTCAAATCATAAGGTGATAGTTCTATTGCAACCTTATCACCTACTAATATTTTTATGAAGTGCATTCTCATTTTTCCAGATATATGTGCAAGTATTTCATGTCCATTATCAAGTTTTACTTTAAAATGAGCATTTGGCAATGTTTCTGTTACAACACCATCTACTTTTATTGGACCTTGTTTTGCCATTTATCAACACTTAGTTAAAATTTCTGCTTTGCCGTCAATTATTGCTATAGTATGTTCAAAATGTGCTGATGGAAGTCCATCACTAGTCTTCACTGTCCAGCCATCATCTTCAACATAAACTTTAAAAGAACCTAAATTGATCATTGGTTCAATTGCCAGCGTCATTCCATTTTTAATCAAAGTTCCCGTCCCACGTTTCCCGTAATTCGGAATTTGTGGATCTTCATGAAGGTGTTTTCCAACACCATGCCCGCATAAATCTCTTACAACTGAAAAACCATTACTCTCAACTTCGCTTTGAATTGCATAAGCAATATCACCAATCTTATTTCCGATATTTGCTTCTACAATACCTAAGTAAAGTGATTTTTCTGTTGAGTTCATTAATTTTTGTTTTTCATCAGAAATTTTTCCAATTGCAATTGTTAGTGCGGCATCACCAAAATATTGGTTTTTCTCGACACCAACATCAATTGAAATTATTTCACCTTCATTTAGAATTCTATTCCCGGGAATACCGTGAACAACTTCATCATCAACTGAAGAACAAATTGAACCCGGAAAATCAAAAGAACCAGCTTGTGAATATCCCTTGAATGCTGGTCTTGCATTATTGCTTAAGATATAATCCTCGGCAATTTTATCCAGTTCAATGGTCGTTATACCAGGTTTGGCATAACGCTTCATTAATTGTAATACTTCTGCTACTATCTGACAGCTTTCTCTTATAAAATCAATTTCTTTTTTTGTTTTTATTAAAACCACATCAAAGCTGTCTTAAAATCTTCTTCCTTTTAATTTACCAGCTTTCATAAATCCATCGTAGTGGCGCATTAACAAATGAGATTCTATTTGCTGCAATGTATCTAATGCAACTCCAACGACAATTAACAAACTGGTGCCTCCAAAAAATTGCGCAAAACTACCAGATACACCAAACTTTGAAACAAATGCTGGAAGAATTGCTACAATTGCCAAAAAGATCGAACCTGGTAATGTAATTCTTGTTAAAATGTTATCTATAAAATCTGCAGTCTGTTTCCCTGGACGTATACCAGGAATAAAACCACCTTGTTTTTTCATATTTTCAGCAACATCTTGCGGATTAAATGCAATAGCTGTATAAAAATAAGTAAAGAACACTATCATTATTGCATAAATAAGTGAATACGTAAATGATTCCCAAGAAAAATAACCAGCAATTGATGCAACAAATTCATTATTAGGAAAAAATGATAATAAAGTACTTGGAATGAACATAATGGATTGAGCAAAAATAATTGGCATAACACCAGCTGTATTCACGCGTAATGGAATATATTGGGTTACTCCACCATACACTTTTCTTCCAACTACCCTCTTAGCATACTGCACTGGAATTCTTCTTGTACCTTGAGTAACTAAAACAACGCCAGCAATAACTAAAACCATGAATGCTAATATTACAACTTCGATTACCAAGTTCCTTTGTCCAGCTGAAATTAATCTGTATTCATCTAATATTGAATATGGGAAACGATCAATGATTCCAATAAATATAATTAAGGAAATTCCGTTTCCAATCCCTTTCTCCGTAATTTGTTCACCCATCCACATAATAAACATCGTTCCAGCTACTAATAAAATGACCGTCGATAAAGTCCAAGTAAAACCTCTCACAGCATCTGGGACAATGTGTGCATTATTATATTGAAGATTCATAAGGTGTATTGTTACACCCCAAGCTTGGAATGCAGAAATAAGGACAGTACCATATCGTGTCCACTGATTAATTTTTTTTCTGCCTTCTTCACCTTCGCGCTGTAATTTTTGGATGTATGGTACAACCGCACCAGCTAATTGTAAAATAATTGATGCAGATATGTATGGCATGATGCCTAAAGCAAAAATAGCAGCATTACGAAATGCGCCTCCAACAAATAAGTCATATAAACCAAATAAATTATCGGAAGTTGTATTTGCCATTGCTGAATTAAGTAAGTAAGAGTCAATCCCAGGCACAGTAACATGTGTCCCAACTCTTACAATAAATAATAAGGCAAGAGTGTATAAAATTCTTTGCCTCAATTCATGAATTTTAAAAATGTTTCGGAAAGTTTCTTGAAAAGTAGCCATTAAAATTTAATCTCTTTTATAGTTCCGCCAACTGATTCAATTTTTTCTTTTGCAGAAGCACTAAATGCATGTGCTTCTACATTTAATTTTGCTTTTAATTCACCAACACCAAGTATTTTATATGGTGCTACTGCTTTTGATATAACTTTATTTTTATATAAAGATACAGCGTTGATAATTCCATCTTCAATCTTTTTGTTATCAACTAAGCTTTGTAAACGATTTAAGTTTACAACTTGATATTCAACTCTGAATGGACTTTTAAAACCTCTTTTAGGAACTCGTCTTTGCAATGGCATTTGACCGCCTTCAAACCATGCTCTATATTTTGCACCAGAACGTGATCTTTGTCCATTCATTCCACGTGTTGCTGTACCGCCATGCCCTGATCCTTCGCCTCTTGCAATTCTTTTTACTTTTTTATTTGATCCTTTTGCAGGTCTCAGATTACTTAGATAGCTCATTTGTCTCCTATGCTTCCAATTCTTCAACTTTCACAAGATGTGATACTTTTTTAATCATTCCTCTAATCTGAGGAGTATCATTATGAATTACATTATAATTTGGTCTGCCCAAACCTAAAGCTTTTATCGTTGCCTTTTGTCTTAGTGGTCTATCAATAACACTGCCAGTCTGAGTTATTCTTAATTTTTTAGCCATTTGATCCTCGTTGTTTAACTTGCTTGAATTGATAAATTAAACAACTCATTTACTTTCATTCCACGTTTTGCTGCCATAGTTCTTGCATCTACTAAATTTAGCAATGCATTTAAAGTAGCTTTCACTTGATTATGTGGATTTGAAGAACCCAATGACTTTGTTAATATATCCTGAACACCAGCTGCTTCAAGAACTGCACGCACACCGCCGCCGGCAATAAGTCCGGTACCTGGCGATGCTGGTTTTAATAATACTTGCCCGGCTCCAAATTTTCCAATTATTGAATGAGGTATAGTCCCCTTTACTATTGAAACTCTAAAGACATTCTTCTTTGCGTCATCTATCCCTTTGGAAATTGCATCAGTTACTTCGTTTGCTTTTCCTAGCCCAACACCAACGTGGCCATTCCCATCTCCAACTACTACTATCGCATTAAAGCTGAACCTTCTACCACCTTTAACAACTTTTGCAACTCTGTTAATGTGCACAATTTTTTCTTTGAGGTTCTCTAATCCAGAAACTTTTTTGTACTTAAAATTCAATTTAGTAACTCCTCTAATTCTGTCATTCTTAATTATTATTTTTTACAGCTGCCGGGGGAGGATTCGAACCTCCACATACGGCTCCAAAGGCCGCTGTCCTGCCATTAGACGACCCGGCAGTGATTTAAAATTTCAATCCGCCTTCACGAGCGCCTTCAGCAAGTGCTTTTATTCTACCTTGGTATTGATATCCGCTTCGATCAAAAACAACTGCATTTATACCTTTATCAAGAACTCGTTTGGCTAACAGCATTCCAACTAATTTACTTTTTGAAGCTTTCCCTTTAGAAGTCTTTAATTCGTCAGCTAATTCCTTATCTTTTGTTGATGCTGCTGCTAATGTATTTTTATTATTATCATCAATTACTTGAGCATATATATGATTTAAACTTCTGAAAACACTTAATCTTGGTCTTTCAGCAGTTCCGCTAATTTTTCTTCTCACTCGTGCTTTTTTTCTTGCTCTTTTCTTATTATCCTTTAAGAACATTTTTTAATCTCTCCTGATTATTTGCCCGCCGTCTTACCAGCTTTACGAATAATTTTTTCATTCGAATATTTAACACCTTTACCTTTATAAGGCTCAGGTTTTTTGAATGATCTAATTTTTGCAGCTATCATTCCAACTAATTCTTTATCATTTCCACTAATTTTTATTTGAGTTGGTGCTGGTACTTCTATTTTAATTCCATCTGGAGGCATAAAATAAATTGGATGTGAATAACCCAAGTTAAATAATATTGCATTCCCTTTAGCCTCTGCTCTATAGCCAACGCCAACTATATCCAAAGATTTTGTATAACCTTCAGATACACCTTTAACCATATTATTCAATAACGCTCTTGTTAATCCGTGTAAGGATCTATTTTCTTTGGAATCATCCGGACGTGTAACAACAATTTCATCTTTTGTTACTTCAACCTTCATATTGGGATGAACTTGCATCGATAACTCGCCAAGTTTTCCTTTTACCTTTATATTACTATTATCTTTTGTAACAGTTACATCTTTAATTGGAATCGGTTTTTTACCTATACGCGACACTTTTGAACCTCATTCAAACTTGTTAAAAATTTACCAAACATGGCAGATTACTTCTCCGCCAACTGCTTCTTGTTTTGCTTGTTTATCAGTTAGTAATCCCTTTGGGGTTGAAATAATAGCAATTCCTAAACCATTTAATACTTTCGGTAACTCGTCTTTTCCAACATAAGTATGTAATCCTGGCGTACTAATTCTCTTCAATCCAGTTATAGAAGAAATACCTTTTAAATATTGTAAATGAATTCTTAAAATATTTTGTTTGTTGTCTTCTATAACATTAAAATCTCTAATAAATCTATTATTCTTCAGAATTTCTGCCAGTCCAACTTTTGTTTTAGAAGAAGGAATATCTACAAATTTCTTTCTGGCTTTAACAGCATTTCTAATTCTTGTTAAAAAATCTGATATCGGATCTGTTACGGGCATTTACAATTCTCCTCTTTTACCAACTTGATTTCTTTACACCTGGAATAATTCCATGTAAAGCCATTTCTCTTAAAACTAAACGAGAGACACCAAATTTTCTATAATATGCTCTCGGTCTACCGCTTATTTGACATCTATTATGCACACGAGATAGTGATGAATTTCTTGGTAAAGCTTGAAGAGCTTCAAAATCACCTTTAGCTTTTAATTCTTTTCTTTTTTCAGCATACTTAGCATAAAGTCTTCGTTTTTTTGCTTCTCTTGCTAATAAACTTTTTCTTGCCATTGTTTACCTTTAATTAATTTCTTTTTTTCTGAAAGGCATACCGAATGCATTTAATAATTCGTATGCTTCTTTATCCGACTTTGCAGTAGTTACAAAGGTAATATCCATTCCTAAAATTTTCGTAACCTTATCAACATTAATTTCGGGAAAAATAATTTGTTCTTTAATTCCTAGTGTATAGTTTCCTCTTCCATCAAATGATTTATCAGATACACCTCTAAAGTCTCTAACTCTTGGCAACGCAATTGAAATAAACCGATCTAAAAATTCATACATTCTTTCATTACGTAAGGTAACTTTTGCTCCAATCTTCATCCCTTCTCTAAGTTTAAAATTAGAGATCGATTTTCTTGCTTGTCTAACAGAAGATTTTTGACCGGTAATTGTTTCAAGATCTTTAACTGCTTCTTCTAAAATTTTTGAATCTTGAACAGCAGCGCCAACACCCATGTTAACAACAATTTTATCAAGTTTTGGGACTTCCATCGTACTAGAATAATTGAATTGTTCTTTTAATTTTGGAACAATCTCTTTTACGTATCTTTGCTTCAACCTAGCTGGAATTTTTTCTTCAACAACTTTTTCTTTTTTCTCTGCGCCAGCTTTCGGTTTCTGTTCTTTTTGATCTTTGTTTTCTTTTTGCTTTGCCATTACGATTATTAATCCTTGAAATTTTATGTCAGCATTTCGCCGCTAATTTTGCTAACTCTAACTCTTCTCTTTTTACCAGTTTTATCGTCAATAATTATTTTTGCGCCAATTTTTGTAGGTTCATTAGTTTTTGGATCTAACAACATTACATTAGATACATGAACCGGTGCTTCTTTTTCAACAATACCGCCTTGAGGATTTTTCTGATTTGGTTTAGTGTGACGCTTCCTCAAATTAACACCTTCAATAATAACTCTACTATCTGACGGAAAAACTTTTAATACTTTCCCAGTTTTACCTTTATAGTTTCCGGAAATTACAATTACATTATCATTTTTTTTAATTTTCATTTTTAATCAACCTCTATAAAACCTCTGGAGCCAGAGAAATTATTTTCATAAATTTTTTATCTCTTAATTCTCTTGCGACTGGTCCAAAAATACGAGTTCCGCGTGGTTCGCCTTGAGCATTTAAAAGCACTGCCGCATTCTCATCGAAGCGAATATAGGATCCATCGTTGCGTCTTACCTCTTTTTTTGTTCTTACAATTACAGCACGAGATACTTCACCTTTTTTAACTCCGCCGCCTGGTATTGCAGTCTTAACACTTACAACAATTACATCACCAACACTAGCATATCTTCTGTTGCTGCCACCAAGCACTCTAATACATCTTACTTTCTTTGCACCGGAATTATCTGCTACAATTAAATTTGTTTCTTCTTGTATCATTATTTATCAGCTCCTCATCAAACTTTTATTATAAGCCAAGGGCTATTTAGCTTTTTCAACTATTTCAATTAAGCGCCATTTTTTTCTTTTACTCAAAGGACGTACTTCCATCAATTTAACAACATCACCCAATCCACATTCATTTTTTTCATCGTGAGCCATCAACCTTGTTGTTTTCTTGAAATATTTCTTGTAGATAGGATGTGCAACACGTCTTTCAATTGCAACAATAATACTCTTATGCATTTTGTTGCTTACAACAGTACCAATCCTAACTTTTCTGGAATTTCTAGTCTCCATGGATAGACATTATCTCCTTATTTTTTTTCCTTCGAGTTTGCTGCTTCTTGTAACTCACGCTCTTTAAGAACACTTTTCATTTTTGCAATATCTTTTTTTACAAGACGCAATTTTGAAGTGTTTGTTAAATTTTTTAATTCATGTTGAAATCTTAAATCCACAATATTTTTTTGTTCTTCAAGAATTCTCTTCTTGATTTCATCTGTGGACATTTCTCGTATTTCATAAATCTTCATTTCGTCAAAATCCTTTTATGATTCTAAATCCGGTCTTTGAACTATTTTTGTTTTAATTGGCAGTTTGTGAGAAGCTACTTTCAATGCTTCATGTGCTGTTGCTCGATCAACACCGCCAACTTCAAACATAATTCTACCAGGTAAAATTACAGCAACCCAAAATTCTGGAGCACCTTTTCCTTTACCCATTCTGGTTTCAAGTGGTTTCTTAGTAACTGGTTTATCAGGAAAAATGCGGATCCAAACTTTTCCGTCTCTTTTCATATGACGCGATAATGCAACACGGCAAGCTTCAATTTGTCTGCTAGTAATCCATGCTGGTTCCATAGCTTTCAATCCATAATCACCAAAATTTACAAGATGACCACGGGTAGCTTTACCAGATCTTCTACCTCTATGTGCTTTACGATATTTTACCCTTTTTGGCATTAACATGAGAAAAACTCCTAAAACTTTTTGCTAGTACTTTATTCTGTAGCCCTATTACCTAAAATTTCACCGCGACAAATCCATACTTTTATTCCAATTGCTCCATAGATTGTTTGAGCTGTAGCAGTAGCATAATCAATGTCAGCTCTTAATGTATGAAGTGGAATTCTACCTTCTTTATATTGTTCAGTACGCGCCATTTCAGCACCGCCTAATCTGCCAGAACACATTACTCTAATTCCTTCGGCACCCATTCTCATAGCAGAAGTAATCGCAGATTTCATTGCTCTTCTAAATGAAATTCTTCCTTCAATTTGTCTTGAAACATTTTCTGCAACTAAAAATGCATCTAATTCCGGTCTCTTAATTTCTGTAATCTGAACTTTTACTTCTTTATCAGTTAATTTTTTTAATTCTTCTTCAATCTGAGCTATCTCTTTTCCACTTTTACCGATTACAACACCGGGTCTTGAAGTGTAAATTGTTAAAATAATATTCTTAGAAGTTCTATCAATCTTAATTGAAGAAACACCGGCATTCTGTAATCTTTTTCTAATATAGATTCTTAATTTTTTATCTTCGATGAGCTTTGGTGCGTAACTTTTATTTTCGTACCAGTTTGATTCCCATCCTTTAATTACTCCAACCCGTAAGCCGATTGGATTTGTCTTTTGACCCAAAAGTTCCTCCTAAGATTGCTTTTTTGTTGCAACAACAATTGTTAAATGATTAGATCTTTTTCTAATTCTATAAGCTCTACCCATCGGAGCTGGCGAAATTCTTTTTAAGGTTGGACCTTGATTAACAAAAGCTTCTTTAACGAAAAGTCCAGAAATTTCATGTTTAGCATTTTCATCTTTGTTCATCAAATTTGAAACAGCAGATCGCAAAACTTTTTCAGCTGGCTTTGATGCGTGTTTAGGTGAAAAATGTAAAATTTCAATTGCTTGATCAACTGATTTTCCTCTAATCAAATCGATTACTAATCGCATCTTTCTCGGTGAAGAAGTTATGTATTTGTGTGTCGCTTTTGCTTCCATCTAATTTACCTCAATTAATTCGACCAAGATTTATTTTACCTTGGATGCTTTTTCAGCTTTTGTTCCTGGATGACCTCTAAAAATTCTTGTTGGAGAAAACTCGCCTAACTTATGACCAACCATATTTTCCGAAATATAAACTGGTATCATCTTATTACCGTTATGAACAGCAATAGTGTGCCCAACAAATTCAGGAGAAATAGTACTTGACCGAGACCAAGTTTTAACAATTTTTTTCTGATTAGTCTCATTGAGTTTTCTAACCTTATTTAACAGTTTCACGTCTATGTAAGGACCTTTTTTAACTGATCTTGGCATATATTACTCTATCTATTTTCTTCTTTTAACAATGTATTTGTTAGAACGATTTTTTCTTTTTCTAGTTTTCAATCCTTTGGCTTTTTGACCCCAAGGAGAAACTGGATGACCGCCTCCGGAAGTTTTTCCTTCACCACCACCCATTGGGTGATCTATTGGATTCATTGCGACGCCACGAACATGAGGTTTTTTGCCTAACCATCTGCTTCTTCCAGCCTTACCTAAACTTATGTTTTCATGGTCTGTATTTCCTACAACACCATAGGTAGCCATACAATCTGAGCTCACAATTCTTACTTCTCCAGAAGGCATTTTTAACTGAGCATTTCTTCCTTCTCTTGCCATTACTTGAATAGATGTACCAGCAGATCTTCCGATTTGACCGCCTTTACCAGATTTTAATTCAACATTATGAACAAAACTTCCTAAAGGAATTTCTTTCAGTGGAAGAGCGTTGCCAATTTTTATTTCTGAACCAGAACCTGAAACTACAGTTTCACCAACTTTCAATCCATCTGGAGCTAAAATGTATCTTTTTTCGCCATCAACATAATTCAACAAAGCAATTCTGCATGTTCTGTTCGGATCATATTCAATTGAAAAAACTTTTGCCGGAATTCCAGTTTTATTTCTTTTAAAATCTATCACTCTATATTTTCTTTTATGACCGCCGCCACGATGACGAGAAGTAACTCTGCCAAGATTATTTCTACCACCAGATTTTTTAATCGCCCTTGTCAACGATTTCTCCGGAGTAGTTTTTGTTATCTCCTCAAAAGAAGCGTAACTCATAAATCTTGTTCCAGGTGTTACTGGTTTTAATTTTCTAATTGCCATTTAATTCAACTCCGCATCAAAGGTCATTATGCTTGACTAAAAATGTCTATGGTTTGACCTTCTTTAAGTGTTACAATTGCTTTTTTAAACTTTGGTGTTTTACCTGAGAAACGACCTTTTCTAGTAAACTGAGTTTTTGTTTTTCCTTTGTAGGTCATAGTATTAACACTCACAACATCAACATTAAATTTTTCTTTTAATGCTTTAGCAATTTCTATTTTGTTAGCATTAACTGAAACAACAAATCCGAACTTAGTTGGTTGTTTTTCGCTAATTCCAGTCATCTTTTCAGTTATTAAGGGTCGTATTAAAACACTTTTCATTTTCTAACCGTATTAATTGAATGTACTTTCTAATAAATTAACAGCGCTTTTCTGTAATAATAAAATTTGATTGTTCAATAAATCATAAGCTGAAGCGTTATTGGCTTCAAGGATGTTCATTCGTTCAACATTTTTGCCAGATTTATAAACGTTCTCTAATGTTCCATTTGTGAGAAACAAAGTCTTCTTACCTTTAAGTTGGAGAGCATTAAGAATTTTTACAAACTCTTTTGTTTTTGGAGATTCGAAATTAAAATCCTCTACAACTAAAATTTGATTTGATTTAGCTTTGTAAGACAACGCAGATTTTCTTGCAAGAGAAACAACTTTCTTATTTAATTTTTGACGATAGTCTCTTGGTTTTGGACCAAAAATTGTTCCGCCACCAATCCAAAGAGGAGAACGAGTAGAACCAGCTCTAGCACCGCCTCTTCCTTTTTGACGCCAAGGTTTTTTACCGCCACCACGAACTTCGTGTTTCTCTTTAGTTTTGTGCGTACCTTGTCTTTGATTAGCTAAATAAGCTTTTACAGCTAGATATAACACATGATCATTCGGTTCGATTTCGAAAATATCTTTTGATAATTCTACTTCTTCACCGCTTTTAGATCCGTCAGTTTTATATACTTCTAATTTCATATTCATTAATATTATTTATTAATAGCAACAATTGTATTAACAGAACCGGGTACTGCACCCTTTACCATTATTATATTTTTATCTGATAAAACTTTTACAACTTTAAGATTACGTGTAGTTACATTTTCGTAACCTTTTCTGCCAGCCATTTTCTGGCCTTTAAACACACGTGAGGGATAAGAACTTGCACCTATAGAACCAGGTGCTCTTACTCTATCACTTTGACCATGTGTTGTTCCTCCAACACCGCCAAATCCGTGTCTTTTAATCACACCTTGAAAACCTTTTCCTTTTGATTTTCCAGAAACTTTAACTTTATCACCAACCTTGAAAAGATCAGCTTTTATTTCATCGCCAACTTTTAATTGACCAGTTTCAAAATTTCTAAATTCTTTTAAAAACTGAGGAGCTTTCAAATTGACCTTTTTAAATTGTTCTGACTGTGGCTTGTTAACTTTTTTATCTTTCTTTTCACCAAAGCCAAGTTGAACGGATTCATATCCATCTTTATCAATATTTTTTACAGCATAAACGGTACAAGGACCAGCTTCTAAAACAGTAACTGGAATAATCTGTCCATCTTCTGAATATATGTTGGTCATTCCTAATTTTTTAGCTAACAAACCAGGCATTTCAATTTTCCCTATAACTTAATCTCAATATCAACGCCAGCTGGAATTTCTAATTTACTTAGCGCATCAACTGTTTTATTACTTGAGTTATGAATATCAATTATTCTTTTGTGAGCCCTAATCTCAAATTGCTCTCTAGATTTCTTATCAACATGCGGTGATCTCAAAACGGTAAATACTGTTCTCTTTGTTGGGAGAGGAATTGGACCAGAAACAATAGCTCCAGTACTTTTAACAGTTTTAATAATTTTCTCAGTTGATTTATCAATCAAAATATGGTCGTAAGACTTCAGCTTAATTCTAATTTTTTGACCGGGCACTTTAAATAATCTCCTATTTCAGACATAGTAAGGGGAAAGCATTTGCTTTCCCCTTACGTGCAATTATTCTTATTTAATAATTTTTGTAACTAAACCAGCACCTACTGTTCTACCGCCTTCACGAATAGCAAATTTTAAACCTTCTTCCATAGCAATCTCAGAAATCAAATCTACTTTTAATTGAACACTATCACCAGGCATAACCATTTCAGTTCCTTCAGGTAAAGTAGCAACACCAGTTACGTCAGTTGTTCTAAAATAAAATTGTGGTCTGTAGCCATTGAAAAATGGGGTATGTCTTCCACCTTCTTCTTTTGATAGTATATAAACTTTTCCTTCAAAAATAGTATGAGGCGTAATAGAACCTGGTTTAGCAAGTACCATTCCTCTTTCAATTTCATTTTTATCAACACCGCGTAATAATAAACCAGCATTATCACCAGCAATTGCAGAATCCAACTCCTTACGAAACATTTCGATACCAGTAACAACAGTCTTTTTATGAACTCCTAAACCAATCAATTCAACTTCTTCATTCAATTTGAGAGATCCTCTTTCAACTCTACCAGTAGCAACTGTTCCGCGACCAGTAATTGAGAAAACGTCTTCGACTGGCATGATGAATGGTTTATCAGCATCGCGATCAGGTATTGGAATATATTCGTCAACTGATTTCATCAAATCCCAAATACAATTATATCTTTCATCTGTTGTAGGTGCATTAGAAGTACCAGCCTCTAAAGCTTTCAATGCTGAACCTCTAATAATTGGAATTTCATCACCTGGGAATTCATATTTACTTAATAATTCTCTTAATTCCATTTCAACTAAGTCTAATAATTCTGGATCATCAACAGCATCAACTTTATTCATAAATACTACCATTTTTGGAACACCTACTTGACGAGCTAATAAAATATGTTCACGTGTTTGAGGCATTGGACCATCAGTTGCAGCTACTACTAAGATAGCTCCGTCCATTTGTGCAGCTCCAGTGATCATGTTTTTAACATAGTCAGCGTGACCTGGACAGTCAACGTGTGCATAGTGTCTATTTTCTGTTGAATATTCAACGTGAGCAGTAGCAATTGTAATACCTCTTTCTCTTTCTTCAGGGGCATTATCAATACTATCGAAGGTTCTGATTTGTGACAAACCTTTTAATGCTAAGGCCATGGTGATGGCAGCTGTAAGAGTAGTCTTACCATGGTCTACGTGTCCGATAGTACCTATGTTAACGTGAGGTTTACTACGATCAAATTTTTCTTTTGCCATCGAGTTACTCTCCTTGTAATTTTATTTTCTTATTGAATTAATATTTATTAAACAGTTTCTAAAGTTTTCTTTATTTGCAATTTTTCTGTAATTTCTTCTGCTACTGATTTCGGTACCTCTGAATAATGTGAAAATTGCATTGAAAAAATTGCTCTTCCTTGAGTCATAGAACGAAGTGTTGTAGCATACCCAAACATTTGTGCAAGTGGTACCAAAGCTTTGATAACCTGAGCATCTTTTCTAGAAACAAATCCTTCAATCTTTCCTCGTCTTGAATTTAAATCGCCCATTACATCACCTAGATATTCTTCGGGTGTTGTAACTTCGACACTCATCATTGGTTCTAAAATTATCGGATTAGCTTTTAAAGCACCGCTTCTAAACGCCATTGAAGCTGCTACTTTAAATGAAATTTCATCCGAATCAACATCATGATAAGAACCATCAAACAATTTTGCTTTAACATCAACAACTGGATAGCCAGCCAAAACTCCGTTCCTCATAGAATCTTGAAGTCCTTGTATAACCGGATTGATATATTCTTTTGGAACCGATCCGCCAACAATTGCATTTTCAAATTCAAATCCTTTTCCAGGTTCGTTTGGAGAAAGTTCTACCCATACATGTCCATACTTACCGCGACCGCCAGTTTGTTTAACAAATTTTCCTTCAGCATCAACTGCCTTTGTAATTGTTTCTCTATAGGCAACTTGTGGCTTACCAACATTTGCTTCAACTTTAAATTCACGTTTCATTCTATCAACTAATATTTCAAGATGAAGTTCACCCATACCGCTAATGAGTGTTTGTCCAGTTTCGTCATCAACCTTTACTTTGAAAGTTGGATCTTCATCACTTAACTTTGCTAACGACTCAGAAAGTTTATCTTGATCAGCTTTCGTTTTTGGCTCAATTGCAATTTGAATAACCGGTTCTGGAAATGCCATCTTTTCTAGAATTATTGGATCATCTTCTGTACAAAGAGTATCCCCAGTACGAGTGTGTTTTAGTCCAACTATTGCAGCTATATCACCAGTCCTAATTTCCTCCATATCCTCCCGATGATTTGCATGCATTTGCAAAACACGACCAACCCTTTCCTTTTTGTCTGATACAGAATTAAAAATATATGAACCAGCTTTTAAAGAACCACTATAAACACGTATAAAAGTCAATTTACCAACATAAGGATCAGTCATAATTTTAAATGCTAATGCAGTAAACTTTTCTTTCAGATCAATTTTTCTTTCAACGTGATCATTTTTATGAACGTGATGAGCAACTAAAGTTCCAGCATCAAACGGTGAAGGAAGAAAATCAACAACAGCATCCAACAACATTTGCACTCCTTTATTTTTAAAAGAAGAGCCACAAAGAACTGGAATTATTTTTAACTGGGTAGTTGCTTCACGCAAAACATTTTTTACTTCAGCCTCAGAAATTTCTTTTCCTTCTAAATATTTTTCTAACAAAGAATCATCTATTTCAGATACAGCTTCGAGCATCAAGGTTCTATATTTCTGTGCAAGAGGAAAAAGATCTGAGGGAATGTCAACATCTTCATACGACATACCCAAAGTATCTTCATGAAACATTCGAGCTTTCATTTTCATCAAATCTATAATACCGCTAAATAAATCACCATCACCTACCGGTAAGGTAATAGGGACTGCGTTAGCACCTAATTTATCTTTCATCATTTGGACAGCATTGTAAAAATCTGCGCCAATTCTATCCATCTTATTAACAAATGCAATTCTTGGTACACCATATTTATCGGCTTGTCTCCAAACAGTTTCTGATTGAGGTTCAACACCACCAACTGCACAGAACAAAGCAATAGCACCATCAAGAACTCTTAAAGATCTCTCAACTTCTACTGTAAAATCGACGTGACCAGGAGTGTCTATAATATTTATTTGATGATTATTCCATTCAGTAGTTGTTGCAGCACTTGTAATAGTGATCCCGCGTTCCTTTTCTTGTTCCATCCAATCCATTGTTGCTGCTCCGTCATGCACTTCACCCATACGATGTAATTTACCAGTGTAATACAATATGCGTTCTGTGGTTGTTGTTTTACCAGCATCTATATGGGCCATAATACCGATATTTCTTACTTTATTTATTTCAACTCTATTATCAGACATCTAAATAAAATTTCCTTTCAATTACCATTTAAAATGTGCAAAAGCTTTATTTGCTTCTGCCATTCTATGTGTATCATCTTTCTTTTTCACTGCATTACCCTCCCCATTAGCAGCGGCCATAAGTTCGGCTGCAAGTTTCATTGCCATAGATTTATCTTTTCTTTCCCTTGAATAAGATCGTATCCATCTTAAAGCAAGCGCAGTTCTTCTTTCATGCCTAACTTCCATTGGCACTTGATAAGTAGCGCCACCAACTCTTCTGCTTCGCACTTCAACCATTGGTTGTACATTCTGAATTGCCTTTTTAAAAACATCCATAGGAGGTTTTTTTGTTTTTTGTTCAATGAATGAAAAACTATCATAAACCAATTTTCGTGCAACCGATTTCTTCCCATCCCAAGTTAAATAGTTTATAAGTTTTGCAACCATTATATCATTAAACTTAGGGTCAGGTTTTAAATATTTTTTTTCAGCTCTTTTCTTTCTCATATCAATATTTATTTTACTTTAGGTTTTTTAGTTCCGTATTTAGATCGGCCTTTTTTTCTATCTTCAACACCACCAGTATCAAGTGTTCCTCTAATAATATGGTATCTAACACCAGGTAAATCTTTTACTCTACCACCTCTAATCAATACAATTGAGTGTTCTTGTAAATTGTGACCTTCACCAGGAATATAAGCAGTCACTTCAATTCCATTTGTTAACCTAACTCTTGCAACTTTTCTAAGAGCAGAGTTTGGTTTCTTTGGTGTTGTTGTGTAAACTCTGGTACATACCCCACGTTTTTGTGGACAAGAATCTAAAGCGGGCGCTTTATTTTTCGATGTTACAACAACTCTGCCTTTTCTTACCAACTGATTGATTGTTGGCACTTTTTTCCTCCAAAAATGATATTTCCATAAAAATTCAGACTTAAAATTTATTGATATTCGATTCAAATGTCAAGGAATCAAAACCAATTTATCAATAAAAACTATACAATTTCTTTCTCTTTTTCTTCAATGCTTTCTTCAGGAATAGACATTTCTTCTACTGTAAGGATAATATTTTTATATTTCTTCAATCCGGTTCCAGCTGGAATTAAATGACCCATAACAACATTCTCTTTTAGTCCATTCAAAGAGTCCACCCGCGCTTCAGTTGCGGCGTTTGTAAGAACTTTAGTAGTTTCTTGAAACGAGGCTGCTGAAATAAAGCTTTCAGTTGATAATGCTGCATGAGTAATTCCTAATAAAATATTGTCAAAAGTTGCTGGCTCAGCATCTTTTGATTTCATTGTTTTCTTACCTTTTCTTGTAAGTTCAGCATTAATTTCTCTGTACTTTGTTTTTAAAACCAGTTGATGTTGTTTAAATTTAGATTGACCAATGTCAGTAAGTGTAACCATTCCTTTTATTTTTTCATTTTCATCGATTAATTTTATTCTATCAACCAAATCTTCTTCTATGAAATTTGTATCACCGGCTGAAATGATACGAAGTTTTTGTAACATCTGCCTTACAATTACTTCAATATGTTTATCATTTATTTTAACACCTTGTAGACGATAGACGTCTTGAATTTCATTAACGAGATATTCTTGAACGGCATTGGTCCCTTTGATTTTCAAAATATCATGAGGATCAATTGGTCCATCTGTTATTTTTTCACCAGCCGGAATTTCATCGTTTTCTTGAACTAAAATATGTTTACCATAAGGAACTGCATATACTTTTTGGATTGAACCATCGAAAGATTCAATAATTATTTCACGAGATCCTTTTTTACGAGCACCAAACTTAACTTTACCTTCAATTTCAGAAACTACAGCTGGATCATGTGGACTTCTTGCTTCAAATAATTCTGTAACTCTTGGGAGTCCACCAGTAATATCTCTTGTTTTAGCAGTTGCCTTTGAAATTTTTGCTAAAATAGTTCCAGCTTGTATTACTTCCCCTTCTTCAACTGCAAGATATGCTCTAGTTGGAATATTGAAAACTTTTTCGTTCCCTCTTTCATCTCTAATAGAAACACTCGGGGTTAGATTTTTATCTTTTGATTCAATTACAACTTTTTGGACGTGACCAGTTTGTTCGTCTGCAACTTGTTGAAATGTAACAGTATCAACTAAATCTATGAAAGAAACTTTTCCAGAAATATCAGTAACAATTACAGAGTTATATGGATCGTGATTATATAATGGCTGACCTTTCACAACTTTTTGACTTTCTTCAACAATTAATTCTGCACCGTAAGGGATTTCAAATTTTTTAATTTGTCGATTATCATCATCATAAATTCCTATTGAACCTCTTCGACCAATCACTACTTTAATATTTCCAAATGCGTCACTTTTCTCAACGTATGTTATTTTATCAAATTTAATTTGACCTGGGACATTGGCTTCAACTTGAGATTGACTAGCAATACGTGATGAAGTACCACCAAAGTGAAATGTTCGAAGTGTTAATTGAGTGCCCGGTTCACCTATTGATTGAGCTGCAATAATACCAACTGCTTCACCAATTTCAACAAGAGATCCGGTGGTTAAATTACGACCGTAACATTTTGCACATACACCCCTTTTAGATTCACAAGTAAGAACTGTTCGAATATAAACTTGATCAATATTTGATTCATCTATTTTATCGGCAATTTCTTCACTAATTAAATCGCCAGCTTCAACTATAAGTTCGTCACTTCGTGGATCATAAATATCTTCCTGAGAAGTTCTACCAGTTATTCTTTCTGCTAGCGGTTCTCTTTCCAATTCAACATCTTTCAATGCAGTCACATAAACACCACGTATTGTCCCGCAATCTACTTCAGAAATAATTACGTCTTGAGCAACATCGCATAATCTACGAGTTAAGTAACCAGCATCTGCTGTTTTCAAAGCAGTATCGGCAAGTCCTTTTCGTGCACCATGGGTAGAAATAAAATATTCTAATACCGACAATCCTTCTTTGAAATTAGCAACAATTGGATTTTCAATAATTTCACCTGATTGACCAGACAAGCTCTTTTGAGGTTTCTGCATCAATCCTCTCATACCGGCAAGCTGACGTACTTGCTCTTGTGATCCTCTTGCACCTGAATCAACCATCATATGAAGTGAATTAAATCCGCCTTGATCTGTTTTGAGGCGATCCATCAATGATTTAGCTACGTTATTTGTAGTAAATGTCCATACGTCAATAATTTTATTATATCTTTCCGCGTCAGTAATTAATCCTTGTTCATGTTCATTTAGAATCGAATTTACTTTTTTGTTTGAATCATCAATCAATTTTGTTTTTTCATCTGGGATGATCATATCACTAAAACTGATCGACAAACCGGATGCTGTTGCATATCTATATCCTAATTCTTTTACATCATCTAAAAATTTTGCAGTTTTTTCATTGCCCAATTTTATAAACATGTTATAAATAAGTCCGCTGAAAATTTTCTTAACCAGCAATTCATTTATATAGCCATATTCTCTAGGAACTATTTGATTAAAAATTACTCTACCAACAGTTGTATCAACTAATTTATCATCAATTTTTACTTTTACTTTTGAATGGAGTTCAACAACCTTAGAATTGTAAGCAATTAATACTTCATCCATACTGCTGAAAGTTTTTCCTTCGCCAATAGCATTAGCTTTCACTTTGGTTAAATAATAACAACCAAGAACTATGTCTTGCGTTGGAATTACAATTGGCATACCATTTTGCGGTGAAAGAATATTATGGCTGCTTAACATTAATATTGAAGCTTCAAGCTGGGCTTCAAAAGATAATGGAATGTGTACTGCCATTTGATCACCGTCAAAATCAGCATTGAATGCTGTACAAACCATTGGATGCAATTGAATTGCTTTTCCATCAATCAAGATTGGTTGAAAAGCTTGAATACCAAGTCTGTGCAAAGTTGGTGCACGGTTTAACATAATTGGATGACCATCAATCAATCTTTCAAGAATCTCCCAAATAACGGCTTCTTTTCTATCAACAGCTTTGCGAGCACTTTTAACGGTTTTAAAATGTCCACGTTCAATCAATTTTCTTATAATGAAAGGTTTGAACAATTCCACTGCCATGTCTTTTGGTAAACCGCATTGGTGCAACTTCAACTCTGGACCAACAACAATTACAGAACGGCCAGAGTAATCAACACGTTTACCTAAAAGATTTTGACGAAAGCGTCCTTGCTTTCCTTTCAGCATATCACTTAAAGATTTTAACGGACGATTGCCGTCACTTCTAACTGCACTTGCTCTTCTAGAATTATCAAACAAAGCATCTACAGATTCTTGAAGCATTCTTTTTTCATTTCTTAAAATTACTTCCGGAGCTTTAATATCAATTAATCTTTTCAAACGATTATTTCTAATGATTACTCTTCTATATAAATCATTCAAATCACTTGTTGCAAATCTTCCACCTTCAAGTGGTACTAATGGTCTAAGTTCTGGTGGAATTACTGGAATCACACTCAAAACCATCCATTCTGGTTTATTCGGAACTTTCCCTTCATATTCTCTGAATGCTTCTAAAACACGCAATCTTTTTAATGCATCATTTCTTTTTTGTTGAGATGTTTCGACAGCAAGTTGAGCTTTTAATTCTTGAAATGTTGATTCAATTTCGGTTTGCTTTAGTAATTCTTTTACAGCGTCTCCGCCAATTCTTGCAAGGAATTTTTTTGGATCATCATCATCAAGTGAATCGTTATCATGAGGTAATGATTGGACGATTTCATAATACTGGTCTTCAGAAATCAAATCTTTCCTATTCAATCCAGTAGGACCCGGATTAATAACAACATAAGATTCATAGTAAACAATTTTTTCTAATTCTTTTGTTGTCATCCCAATAATGTTGCCAATCTTAGATGGAAGTGCTTTGAAAAACCAAATGTGAACAACTGGTACAGCCAATGAAATGTGCCCCATTCTTTCGCGTCTTACACTTTTAAGAGTTACTTCAACACCGCAACGATCGCATACAATTCCCTTATAACGAATCCCTTTATATTTACCGCAAGCACATTCCCAATCTTTTACCGGGCCAAATATTTTTTCACAAAACAATCCTTCTTTTTCCGGTCTGAAAGATCTGTAATTAATTGTTTCGGGCTTTGTAACTTCACCATGAGATCGAGATAAAATATCATCTGGACTAGCAAGACTGATTGTCAGTTTATCTATTTGTTTAATTTTTGTTTCTTGTGTTTTGAATCGCATTTTATTTTTCTCCTCAAAACTTAATTGCAATTAGCGAACTAAGAACTAACTAGTTAATTTTTATATCAAGACCTAAGCCTTGAAGTTCTTTAATCATAACATTAAAAGCTTCAGGGATATTCGGTTCAGGAATGTTTTCTCCTTTAACAATAGCTTCGTAAGTCTTAGCTCTACCAGTTACGTCATCGCTTTTTACTGTTAATATTTCTTGTAAAATGTTTGCTGCACCATAGCCTTCAAGAGCCCAAACTTCCATTTCTCCAAATCTTTGTCCACCAAATTGAGCTTTGCCGCCTAAAGGTTGTTGTGTAATTAATGAGTATGGCCCAATTGAACGAGCGTGAATTTTATCATCAACCATATGCCCAAGTTTCATCATATAAATGTAACCGGTTGTAACTTTTTGATGGAATTTTTCGCCGCTTCTGCCATCGTTCAACCAAGTTTTACTTCCTTCGTATAATTCTGCTTTCTTGATCCATTCTTCAACATCTTTAACAACTGCCCCATCAAAAATCGGTGTTTCAAATTTGACACCTAATTTTTTTCCAACCCATCCTAACGCTGTTTCATAAAGTTGACCAAGATTCATACGTGAAGGTACCCCAAGGGGATTTAGAACTATATCAACTGGAGTTCCATCTTCATGGTATGGCATATCTTCAATTGGTACTACTTTAGCAACAACACCTTTATTACCGTGTCTTCCAGCCATTTTATCACCAACTGAAACCTTTCTTTTCTTAGCAACATAGACTTTAGCTAACTGAGTAATTCCAGGAGGCAACTCATCGCCGCTTTGAATTTTTAATTTCTCTCTTTTGTATTCTTCTTCAATATTTGCCAACATTTTGAAGTAGTTAGCATATATTTTTTTCACTAATTCATTTGTATTTTTTCTTTCGAACCAATCTTTTGTGTAATCAAGTTTTGTGATGTCTTCAAAATCTTCAAAAGTGTTTTCTCTTATAGATGACCCACTTCTTAAAACAACTGATCCATCAAGATCGCGAATTCCCGAAGTCGTTTTACCTTCAGTAATTCTTGTTAACTTAGTAACAAATTTTTTGTAATGATTTTTTCTTTTATTATCAAAATCATGTTCCAAAGTATCTAATTGTTTTTTCTCTAATTTTTTTGATTCCGCATCTTTTTTCTTTCTTGTAAATAGCCTAGTTCGAATAACAGTTCCCTTTAAACCAGGAGGTGCTTTAAGTGAAGCATCTTTAACATCACCAGCTTTATCTCCAAAGATTGCTTTAAGTAATTTTTCTTCAGGAGTTGGATCTGTTTCTCCTTTTGGAGTAATCTTCCCAATTAAAATATCTCCTTCTTTAACTTCTGCGCCTTCTCTAATTATACCATTTTCGTCAAGATCTTTAGTGGCTTCTTCACTTACATTTGGAATATCGCGTGTCAATTCTTCTTCGCCGCGTTTAGTTTCTCGAACTTGTAATTCAAATTCTTCAATGTGAATTGAAGTAAAAATATCATTTGAAACTAATCGTTCACTTAAAACAATGGCATCCTCAAAGTTATAACCTCGCCAAGGCATGAATGCAACTGAAATGTTTCTACCTAATGCTAGTTCACCATGATCTAAGGCTGGACCATCAGCAAGAACTTCTCCCTTTTTCACTTTTTGACCAGTAATGACAATAGGTTTTTGAATGAAACAAGTTTCTTGGTTTGTGCCAGTAAATTTTGTCAAATTATATTCAACTCGTTTTTCATCATCAAAGCTAACTAATGTTTCAGGATCATTTTCATCAACGTCATATTTTACAATTATCTTTTTAGAATCGCAGTATTCTACAACTCCACTTTCATCAGCAATAATTATTGAACGCGAATCATGTGCAACTTTTTGTTCCATTCCAGTTCCAACTATTGGTGCTTCGGGCATCAACAATGGAACGGCTTGACGTTGCATATTCGAACCCATCAATGCTCTATTTGCATCATCATGTTCAAGGAATGGAATTAACGCAGCAGCAGCACTTACTATTTGTGCCGGTGCAACGTCCATGTAGTGAACTTCTTCTGGATGTACTACCGGAAACTCTCCTTTGTTTCTACACTTTACTCTTTCCAGTTTAAAATTACCACTATCATCAAGAGGTGCGTTTGCTTGTGCAATTGTAAATTCATCTTCTTGGTCTGCGCTTAAATAAGAAACGCTTCCAGATACTTTTCCTTCTTTTACTTTACGATACGGTGTTTCTAAAAATCCATAATGATTAACTCTTGCAAAAATTGTAAGCGAAGAGATCAAACCGATGTTTGGACCTTCTGGGGTTTCAATTGGACATAATCTTCCATAGTGAGAATGATGAACGTCACGGACTTCAAACCCAGCACGTTCTCGTGTCAATCCGCCAGGACCTAAAGCAGAAACTCTTCTTTTATGTGTAAGTTCAGAAAGCGGGTTAGTTTGATCCATAAATTGTGATAATTGGTTTGTCCCAAAAAAGGCATTAATAACGCTACTGATTGTTCTTGCGTTTACTAAATCTTGCGGCTGCATGTTTTCGTTATCGCGCATGTTCATTCTTTCTTTTATAGTACGCGACATTCTTGCCAATCCAACATTATACTGCTGCATTAATTGTTCGCCAACAGTACGCACTCTTCTATTTCCAAGGTGATCAATATCATCAACGTTTACATTACCATTTTTCAATTTGATAATGTTTTTCATAATTGCAATAATATCTTCAACAGTAAGAACTTTTACATTATCTGGAACACTTAAATTTAATTTGTCATTCATTCTGAAACGTCCAACATCGCCCAAATCGTAACGCTTTTCATTGAAGAATAATTTATCAATTAATCCAACTGCTGTATCAATGTCTGGAGCTTCACCTGATCGGAGTTGTCTGTAAATTGCGTATAATGCTTCTTCTTTTGTTTGAGAAGTATCTTTCTTTAATGTATTGATGATTAAGTCTTGTTCGAAACTGGTTTCGAAACTTAACAACTGAATTTTTTGTACTGATGAACTTTTTATGCTTTGAATAATTTCTTCGGTTAATTCAGCATCTTTTGAGATATAAATTTCACCCGTCTCAACGTTTATAATGTCCTTAGCTACAAGTCTTCCAGAATGTTTATCAACATGTAATTGTTTAACACCAACTTCTTCGATTAAATTAAATAGATTTAATATTTCTTCATCATTCTCATAACCGAGTGCACGAAGAAGTGTTGTTGATGGGAATTTTTTTCTTCTATCTATATAAACATAAAGTATGTTATTAATGTCTGTTGCAAATTCTACCCAAGAACCTCTAAATGGAATAATTCTAGCTGAATAAATTGGTGTGCCGTTTGGATGAACAGTTTGAGCAAATGCTACTCCGGGCGAACGATGTAATTGACTAACAATCACTCTTTCGGCACCATTAATTATAAATGTACCTCTTTGCGTCATAAAAGGAAGATTGCCAAGATAAACTTCTTGTTCAACTGTATTTACATACTCTTCAGTTTCATCATCTTTAGTAGATAAACGCAGTTTAGCTTTTAAAGGGGCGGAGTATGTCAATCCTCTTTCTTCACATTCCGGAATTGAAAATCTTGGTTTCTCAATATTATATTCTATAAAATCTAATCTAAAAAATTCTTTATTGTCCAGAATTGGAAAGTTTTGATTAAAAACACCTTGCAAACCTTTGTTTTCTCTTTCCATAGGGTGAACTTTCAGTTGAAGGAAATCCTCAAAGGATTCCAACTGAATATTCAAAAGATCCGGGACTTTCATAGCAGATACTATTGACGAAAAAGTAATACGCCCGTTGCTTCTGTTAATTTTTGCTTTTTCCAAACCTAACCTCCAAGTTTTTTAGTAGGCTTTCTTCCATTTTATAATGCAAGAAAGTGGTAAAACGGATTTAGTCATCTTACCACTTCAATTTTTATTTAATTCAGCTGAAATAAATTATTTAAGCTGAACTGTTGCACCAGCCTCTTCTAATTCTTTCTTGATTTTTTCAGCTTCGTCTTTAGATACTTGTTCTTTAACAGTTTTTGGAGCTCCGTCTACAAGGTCCTTAGCTTCTTTTAAGCCAAGTCCAGTATGAGCACGAACAACTTTAATAACATTTATTTTTGTTGCACCAGCACTTTGAAGAACAACATCAAATTCAGTTTTTTCTTCAACAACTGGAGCGGCACTGGCAACTGGACCACCAGCCATAACAACTGGTGCAGCAGCTGTAACACCAAATTCATCTTCTAATGCTTTTTTCAATTCAGAAGCTTCAACTAATGTTAATGCTTTTATTTTTTCAACAATTTCAGAAATTTTCTCTGACATTTTTATTTCTCCTATTCTTTATAAATATTCAATTTCTTTTTATGCAGCTTTCTTCTTGCCAACTTCGTCAATAACACTTACGAGGTCGCGCATTACTGCGTTAATGGCTCCAACAATTCCTGATGCTGGTGAAGCAACACTACCAATGATACTAGAAATAATCTCTTCCTTAGTTGGCATGGATGCTAAAGTATTTAATTGTTCTGCATCATAAAAAGTTGAATCGATATAACAACCTTTGAAAGCAAATTTTTTAGAGTCATCAGAATATTTTTTGATTATCTTTGCTGGAGCAACAAAATTTTCACCAGCAAAAGCAACTCCAATCATGCCTACGAGCTGTTCATTTAATTTTTCAAAACCGCCTATTTGTTCTAAGGCTTTTTTGAATAGAGTATTTTTAAAGACTTGGTATGTTACACCTTCTTTTCGAAATGTACTTCGGAGTTTATTGATATCTTCAACATTTACTCCTCTGTAATCAACTAAAAAGACACCGGTTGATTTGTTAACAAGTTCTTTAATTTTCTCAACTATCTCTACTTTTTCTTCTTTTTTCATCATCCTCCCGAATCAATTGATATTCAACTAATCGGCTTGAAGCGTTTATAATTGCCCCGCTCACAATCGGGGCGAGTGCGTAATTTCTATTTTAATGATAAAGAGGATTCCTCTTTCGAAATCCTTAAACCTGGCCCCATTGTTGAAGAAAGGAAAACACTTTTAACATATTGACCTTTTGCTGATGCCGGTTTCATTTTAATAATTGTCTGTAAAAACATTCTTGTGTTTTCTGTTAATTGATCAACAGAAAAATTTAATTTGCCAAGTGATGCATGAACTATTCCGGCTTTCTCCACTCGAAATTCAATTTTACCGGCTTTAACTTCTTTTACTGCTTTTGAAACATCTTGAGTTACAGTTCCACTTTTTGGATTTGGCATCAGTCCTTTTGGTCCTAAAACTCTACCAAGTTTTCCGAGTTCACCCATAACATCTGGTGTCGCGATAATGACATCAACTTCTGCCCAGCCGTTTTTAATTTTTTCTAAATATTCCTCATATCCGGCATATTCAGCACCAGCATTCAGTGCCTCTTCAGCAATAGATCCTTTTGCAATTACTAAAACTGATACTTTTTTTCCAGTACCATGTGGTAAGGAAACTGTCCCTCGGACCATTTGATCAGCATGTCTTGGATCTACTCCAAGCCTAATTGCACAATCTAATGATTCATTGAATTTTACTTTTGTATTTTCTTTCAATGCTTTGATTGCATCTTCAAGCGAATATTCTTTTGTTGTGTCAACTTTTTCTTTTATCGCTTTAATTCTTTTAGCTACTCTCATTGTTTTTACCATTTTAAAATTATTATTGATTATTCTTCTACTGTTATTCCCATACTGCGCGCTGTTCCCGCAATCATGCTCATTGCATGTTCAACATCATGCGCATTTAAATCCGGCATCTTAATTTCTGCAATCTCCTTTAATTGAGATTTAGAAACTTTAGCAACTTTTGTTTTATTTGGTTCAGCAGAGCCTCTTTCTATATTAATAATCTTTTTTAATAATACTGCAGCGGGTGGTGTTTTAGTAATAAATGTAAAGGATTTATCAGTATACACAGTAATAACTACGGGTATAATCAATCCTTGTTTATCTGAAGTCCTTGCATTGAATTGCTTACAAAACTCCATAATGTTGACACCTTTTTGACCAAGAGCTGGACCAACCGGAGGTGAAGGGTTTGCTTGACCAGCTGGTATTTGTAACTTAATGAAACTATCTACTTTCTTTGCCATAATTTTTACCTAATTTTTATTTCTCTAATTCTGCTTGAACAAAGTCAATTTCAACTGGGGTTTTTCTTCCGAAAATTGAAACCATTACTTTTATCTTCATTTTTTCTTCATTTACTTCTTGAATGACACCTGAAAAATTATTGAAAGGTCCGTCAATAATTTTTACAAAATCACCACTTCTAAATATTGTTTCAGTTCTCTCAGTTTCGTCACTTTGGGTAATTCTTCCAACAATTCGCTTTACTTCATCATACTGCAGCGGTAGAGGATTATTTTGTGAACCCAGAAATCCCATTACTGATGGAGTATTTATGATAAAGTCCTTTGCCTTTATATCTAAATCAGCACAGACTAAAATGTAACCAGGAAAGAAATTTTTCTTTTTTGTTTTTTTCTTCCCATCTTTAACTTCAAATACTTTTTCGGTTGGAACTAGAACTTCAAAAATCCTTGCCCGTAAAGCTTCATTATCTTTTAATTCACCTTCAATTAAAGTCTTTACTTTATTTTCATGTCCTGAAAAAGTTCTAACGACATACCATTTTGAATTGTTATTTTCCAACCTAAAAGATTCCTTTTAAAATTTGTGTCAAAGCCATATCAATTATATAAGTAAAACCAGCTAGTATTAAACAGACTACAATAACAATTGAAGTTGATTCTTTTAATTCTTCTCTTGATGGCCAAGTAACTTTTTTCATTTCCTTGACTACATCATTCACAAAGTTGATTATTTTTTCTTTCATTATTTTTACCGTTTTTATCCCTTGCACGTCAGGAGGGAGTCGAACCCCCAGCCTGCGGTTTTGGAGACCGCTGCTCTGCCAATTGAGCTACTGACGTATTATTTAGTTTCCTTAAATATTACGTGTTTTTTAGCAACTGGATCGTATTTCTTATACTCTACGCGGTTAGGATGATTTCTTTTATTCTTTTTTGTACTATATCGATAGCCCGTACCGGCGCTACTTTCTAAAATTATTATTTGTCTAATATTTTTTGATTTTGCCATTTATTTTACCTTTTAAATCTCATTCTTGTTGAGCTGATGACCGGGATTGAACCGGTGACCTCTTCCTTACCAAGGAAGTGCTCTACCAACTGAGCTACATCAGCATTTCTGAGCGGGAGACGGGACTCGAACCCGCGACCAACAGCTTGGAAGGCTGTGACTCTACCAACTGAGTTACTCCCGCATTTCAATAAAAATAGAGAGAGAAATCTCTCAAAATAAATAAACTATTTCGCAAAGGGGAAAGAACTGGCGAAGTACGAATAATTTTGGAGTTGATTCTCCTTCAGCAATTCTAAATTGTGGGCGGCGAGGGATTCGAACCCCCAAAGGCGTTTGCCAACGGATTTACAGTCCGCCCCGGCTCTCCAACTCCGGCGTCCGCCCGGACGTATTTCACCCAATATTTCAAAAAGCAAGCATCAAATATATATGCATCTTTTTAAAGTTGCAAGAAAAAGATAGAAACGAATTAATTTACTTTGAGAATTTTGTTTTTCTGAATTTTGAAAAGCTTATAATTTATGCTATCACATAATGCTTGCCAGCTTGCTTCAATAATATTTTCAGATACCCCAACAGTAGACCAAATTGATTCTCCATCACTTGATTCAATTAGAACTCGTACCTTAGCCGCCGTACCATCTTTTTCATCAAGAACTCGTACTTTATAATCAACAAGTTTAATTATTGACACTTCTGGATAAAACCTCACAAGTGCTTTTCTAAGTGCATTATCTAATGCATTTACCGGTCCATTTCCATTTGCAACAGTGTGTTCAATTTCTCCATTAACTTCAATCTTAATAACTGCTTCTGCATTAGATTGTTTTTGATCATCAAATGTGACATTCACTTTTGAATCAATTGTGTTAAAGAAAGGACTAAAATCATTTTTTTCTGAATGAAGAATCAATTCGAATGAAGCTTCAGCACCATCAAACTGATATCCATTATATTCAAGATTTTTAATATGACTGACTAATTTTTTACTGAACTCTGTGTTGTCAGAAACATCGATTCCAAATTCCTTAGCTTTATATTTGATATTACTCTGACCTGATAAATCTGATACAAGCACACGTTGAATATTTCCAACTAAACTTGGGTTTAAATGTTCATACATTCTGCTGTCTTTCAAAACAGCACTTACATGAATTCCTCCTTTATGAGCAAAAGCTGATTTACCAACAAATGCAGCGCGAGTATTTGGTGCAAGATTCATTAATTCAAAAACAAAATTTGACAAAGAAGTTAGATGCTCAAGTTGAATTTTTCGCTTTGTTGAATACCCCATCTTTAACAATAGATTTGGAATGATACTAATTAGGTTTGCATTACCGCATCTTTCTCCCACACCATTTATTGTTCCTTGAACATGACTTGCCCCAGTTTCAATCGCAATTAATGAATTGGCAACAGCAAGTTCGCTATCATTATGAGTATGAATTCCAATGGGGCTTGAAATATTTTCTAAAACATCCTGAACAACACTTTTTATTTGCGAAGATAAAGTCCCTCCATTTGTGTCGCATAATGTAATAACTGATGCGCCGCCACTTTCTGCAGCTTTAAGCATTTTCATTGCAAAATTTCTGTTGTCCTTATATCCATCAAAAAAATGTTCGGCATCAAATACAACTCTTCTTCCTCTTTCAACCAAAAACTTAACCGAATTAAAAATCAATTCTTCATTTTCATCTTCAGAAAGACCAAGTCCAAACTCTGCATGAAATTTCCAGGTCTTGCCAAAAATAGAAACCATTGGAGTTTCAGCAAATAAAAGTGCATTAATATTTGAGTCTGATGAAATTTTATCTGGAAATCTTGCAGTAGAACTAAAAGCACATAATTCAGAATGTGATAGTTTTATTTTTTTTGCTTCTTTAAAAAATTCTTCGTCGCGAGGATTACTGCCAGGCCATCCTCCTTCAATAATATCAATACCAAATTCATCTAACTTTTGAGCTATCGAAAGTTTATCACGAACTGTAAGAGTTATTGCTTCGCCTTGTGTTCCGTCACGAAGTGTTGTATCAAATAATTCTATTGTTCTTGAACTCATTATAATGTCCTTCTCAAATCATTTTCTTTTTTCTTGCATAGTTAAAAAGTCCGCCGCTTCTAACAATTTCGATTACACTGCCAAGTGGTTTTAAATTGTAAGTTTTTCCGGTTGTCATTACAGTCAAATTGTTTTTTCCCAAATCAATCTCAATTTCATCACCAGTTGAAATTTTATCATTTAATTTTTCAATAGATTCAATAGGAATTATAAAACCGCCGTCAACAGAATTTCTATAAAAAATTCTTGCATAAGATTCTGCTACAATTATTTTAACTCCGGCAACATGAAGTGAAAGTGGAGCATGTTCTCTGGAAGAACCGCATCCAAAATTTTTCCCTCCAATAACTATTGAATATCCTGAAGTTAGTTCTTCACCTTCAATAAATTTACAGCTCCCATTGGGTAATCCAGATTTTTCTATTGGTACTCCAGAAAGAGAAAACTTCCCATACATTTTTAATTCACTTGGATTACTCGTGCTGTATACCAGATGTTCAGCGGGAATAATTTGATCAGTATCAATATTATCTCCAAGAACAAATGCTTTCCCAACAATTATATTTGCCATTCTTCTCTGCTCTTTTTAAAATATCATTTTTAAGTTAGTTTGAGCTTAATTTTTACCTTTTTAATTATAAAAATTTCCTCGGATCAGTTATTACTCCACTTATAGCACTTGCAGCAACCGTTAAAGGAGAAGACAAATAAATTTCCGATGTTTTACTTCCCATTCTGCCCGGAAAATTTCTGTTCGTTGTAGAAATTACTACATCTCCATCTGTACTTCTTCCAATTGTATCTGAAGGACCACCAAGACAAGCAGCACATGAAGATTCTGCAATTATGCAGCCGGCATTCAAAAAAATTTCTTTTAATGAAATTCCATTTATGGTTTCTTCAGAAAGTTTTGCAGCCACTTGAGTGCTAGCTGGAACAATAAAGGTTGGAACTTTAACTTTCTGACCAACTAATATTTTTGCTGTATTCTGAAAGTCAGTTATTTTTCCGCCGGTGCAAGAACCGATATAACATTTTGTAAGTTTGGTTCCTTCTACGTTTCGAACTGTGTCTCGATTATCAGGGCTATGAGGTTTTGCTACTGTTGGTTCAATTGATGATACATAATATTCATATATAGAAAAGTATTTTGAATCAGCATCACTGTAAAATTCATCATATTCTTTAATGCCAATCTCAGCGAGGTAATTTTTTGTCACATCATCAACTGAAATTATGCCATTCATTCCACCAGCTTCAATTGCCATATTTGTAAGACTCATTCTTTCATTCATATTCATTTTTTCAATTGCTTCACCATCAAATTCCATTGCACGGTATGTTGCACCATCTGTAGTGATATCACCAAGTATATGCAGAATTAAATCTTTAGCTGTTAAGTACTCGGGCATTTCACCATGAAAAGAAAACTTCATAGATTCTGGAACTTTTTCCCAAATTTTACCAGTACCTAAAATGAATGCTGCATCTGTGTTACCAACTCCAGTAGCAAACATTCCGAAAGCACCGCTTGTACATGTATGTGAATCAGTTCCGAATAAAACTGTACCAGGAATGTTAAATCCTTCTTCAGCTAATGCGATATGGCAAACACCTTTATACTTTTCTGTTCCAACATCAAAATAGTTGGGTAGGTTTTGTTCTGCCGAAAATTGTCGAAGCAAATCTACATTTCTATTTGCGTGAGGATTATTAGTAAAGATGTAATGATCTGGGAAAATTACTAATTTATTTTTATCCCAAATTTTTGCATTTACCCCAAATTCATTTTTCCAAATGTTAATTGTTGGAGGACCGCAAACATCGTGCGTCATTAATACATCAACATTAAGCCAAACATTTTCCCCAGGCTGCAAAATTTTTTTACCTGAAGCTTTTGCAAAAATTTTTTCTGTAATAGTCATTCCCATTTTACCCTCTAAACCTTATCTGATTCTCGTACTCATAATCAAATTGATTCTCCATTTTTAAAAAAACATCATGATTAATTGCTTGCAAGTAAGCTTTGCAGCTCGCTTCAATAATATCTGTTGATAAACCTCTTCCTCCTAAATATTTATTTCCAAATTTTAGACGAAGATTTACTTCACCAAGTGCTTGTCTGCCAGAAGTTACTGATCTAACTGAATAAGATTCAACAGTCGGCTTAATATTTAAAGCTCTGTCAATAGCATTGAATAGGGCGTCAACTGGACCATCGCCAGTAGATGATTCTTCGAAAACATTTTCAGGAGATTTTATTCTTACAGTAGCAGTTGGAATTGCAGCATTTCCAGAAATAACATTGAGGTAATCAATTTTATAATAAGCAGAGTGAGTTATTTCTTCGTCACCCATCAGCATTCTGAGATCATCATCAAAAACTTCTTTCTTTTTATCGGCAAGATCAAGAAATGATTCATAAACATTTTGCATCTCTTCTTCAGATGGATGATATCCAAGCTCTTTCAATCTTGATTTTAATCCGTGTCTTCCAGAATGTCTTCCTAAAATGATTTTACTTTTTGGAACTCCAATCGATTCTGGAGTCATTATTTCATAAGTTGATTTATCTTTTAGAACACCATCTTGATGAATACCACTCTCGTGTGCAAATGCATTATCACCAACTATTGCTTTGTTCGGCTGAACTATTATACCAGTGTAACTAGAAACCATTCTGCTTGTATTATAAATTTCAGTAGTATTTATATCTGTGTAATAATTATTTATTTCCTTTCTGACCTTTAATGCCATCACTAATTCTTCTAAGGAAGCATTGCCGGCTCTTTCTCCAATTCCATTGATTGTGCATTCAATTTGCCGCGCTCCATTATTAATTGCTGAAATTGAATTAGCAACCGCTAAACCCAAATCATTATGGCAGTGAGCACTTAAGATAATTTTATTAATATTTTTAACTCTATTTTTTATTTCATAAAATTTATTTCCAAGCTCATGTGGAAATGTATATCCAGTTGTATCTGGGATGTTGATAGTAGTAGCTCCGGCTTCGATTACTGCTTCAATAATCTCACAGAGATATCCAATATCTGTTCTACCGGCATCTTCAGCAGAAAATTCAATGTCGCTTGTAAATGTTTTTGCAAATGCAACTGCATCAACTGACATTTTTAAAACTGTTGACTTTTTTTCTTTTAGAGAAATACCATATTTACTATCACTAAATTTTCCTAAAACATGAATATCTGAAGTACTTGAAAATGTATGTATTCTTGGATGCTTTGCATTTCGAAGAGCATCATAAGCTGTTTTAATATCTATTTCTTTTGCACGACAAAGACCGGCAATTATTTTATCAGATTCATCTGAAATTCTTTTGACAGCTTCAAATTGTGTTGGTGATGAAACTGGAAAACCAGCTTCAATTACATCAACATTTAATCTTGATAGTTGACGAGCAATTTCAACTTTATCATGTACAGATAATGATGCACCCGGAGACTGTTCACCATCTCTTAAAGTTGTATCAAAAATTATTATTTTTTCTCTCATTGTTACCTCAAAAAAATTAAATAATTAAAGTGTAAAGACCCCAATTGCTTGAGAATGAAATAGTTCTTCGAATTTTTCAATTACTGATTTCGTCATTTCATTTGTTGAAACGAGTTGACAACCTTTTGAATAAATGTCAGTTGTACGAAAATTTTCTTCAAGACTTTTTGAAATTGCTTCGTTAATTAAATTAGCTGCACTCTTTAATCCGAATGAATAATCGAACATCATTGCAACAGAAGCAATTGCTGCCAATGGATTGGCTTTATTTTGTCCGGCTATGTCAGGTGCACTGCCGTGAACTGGTTCGTACAATGAATATTTTGTCCCTAAACTTGCCGAAGGAAGCATTCCCAAACTTCCGGTTATCATTCCAGCAATGTCACTTAAAATATCTCCAAATAAATTTGAAGTTAGAATTACATCAAACTGTTTTGGATTACGGACAATTTGCATTGCTGCATTATCAACGTACATATCACTTAATTGAACATCTTCAAATTCTTTATGTACTTGATGAACAACATTCCGCCAAAACTGAGAAACTTCAAGTACGTTAGCTTTATCAACAGAAGTAACTTTTTTATTTCTTTCTCTTGCAATTTTGAATGCTATTTTTGCAATCCGTTCAACTTCTTCTTTATGATATATCATTGTGTTAAGACCATGCATATCATCAAACATTCTTGGTTCACCAAAATAAATTCCGCTTGTCAGTTCTCTCAGTACTATAAAATCAACGTTTTCTAAAACTTCTTTTTTTAGTGTTGAAGAATCGAGAAGAGGCCTATAAATTTTAGCTGGACGGATATTTGCAAATAATCCTAACGCTTTTCTAAGTTTCAATAATGCTGCTTCTGGTTTTAATTGATGAGGAAGATTATCCCATTTAAAACCTCCAACTGCCCCAAGAAAAACAGCATCGGAATTATAACAAGCAGATAAAGTTTCATCAGTTATTGGAGTGCCATATTTATCATAAGAAGAACCTCCAATTAAATGTTCTTCAAGTTGTATCTCTACATTAAAATATTTAGAAACTGTTTTTATTATTTCCACAGCAGATGCTGTTACTTCATTTCCTATTCCATCACCAGGCAACAAAACAATTTTATACATTGTTACTCCATTTATGAGACAGCTTTTAATACTTTCAAAATTATTTTTTTAACCAACTCATCATTTCGCGCAGTTTAGAACCAATAGTTTCAATAGGATGCTCCTTATTTTCTTTTCTCAGTTTATTCATTTGTTTTTGTCCGCTGTTATATTCGTTTAACCATTCCATTGCAAAACTTCCATCTTGAACTTCTTTAAGAATTTTTTTCATTTCTTTTTTAGTTTCCTCTGTAATAATTCTTGAACCGCGAGTCATGCCTCCATATTCCGCAGTATCACTTACAGAATAATTCATTCTGGATAATCCACCTTCATAATAGAGATCCACAATTAATTTCATTTCATGCATGCATTCAAAATAAGCAAGTTCTGGCGGATAACCGGCATCAACTAAAGTTTCAAATCCAGCTTTAATTAATTGAGCTGAACCCCCGCAAAGAACTGCTTGTTCGCCAAACAAATCGGTTTCAGTTTCATCTTTAAAATTAGTTTCAATAACGCCAGCTCTTGTTCCACCTATTCCTTTTGCCCAAGCCAAAGCTAATTCTTTTGTATTGCCGCTTGGATTTTGATAGACTGCAATAAGACATGGGGTTCCGCTACCTTGTTGAAATGTTCTGCGTACTAAATGTCCCGGACTTTTAGGCGCAATCATCATTACGTTAACATTTGAAGGGGGAACAATTTGTTTGTAATGAATATTAAAACCATGACCAAATGCAAGCGTATCGCCTTCTTTTAAATTTGGGTTTATCTCATTTTCATAAACTGATTTTTGATTTTGATCGGGAAGCAGAATCATTATAACATTTCCCCATTTGACTGCTTCAGAAACTGTTTTGACTTCAAGTCCAGCAGACTCTGCATTTTTCCAATTAGCAGATTCCTTTCGAAGTCCAACGCAAACATTAACGCCACTCTCTTTTAAATTGAGAGCGTGCGCGTGTCCTTGGCTGCCAAATCCAAGCACAACAACATTTTTTCCTTTGAGTAATTCTAGATTTGAATCATCATCGTAATAAACTTTCATTTTAGTGCCTCAGTATGTTTATGATAGATTTTGTTTTTTTACAATTTTTGATTGCTCACCTCTTTTAATCGCTACAACACCACTTCTTGCAAGCTCCTTTATTCCGAAGGGTGAAAGAACATTTATTGCAGCATCAACTTTATCCGGCGGACCAGTAATTTCTAATGTCATGGTTTTGTTTGTAATATCTACGATGTTTCCGCGAAAAATGTCGTTAATGTTTTTTATTTCTTCCATCGAGCCTTTGTTCATAGTTACCTTGATCAAGGCTAGCTCACGTTCAATGCGAGGTACATCTGATAGATCAACAACTTTAATTGTATCGATAAGCCGGTTTAATTGTTTTACTACTTGATCAATTATTTGATCATCACCTTCAGTTACAATTGTCATTCTGGAAATCTCTTCAATTTCTGTTTCACCAATCGAAATACTTCTAATGTTAAATCCTTTACCACTGAACATAGTAGCAACTCTATCGAAGGCACCAAAATGATTTTCGACTAAAATTGAAATTGTATGTTTCATTATGTCATCCTCTTTGGATTTAATCTTTTAACTATCATATCAGAAATTGAACCTCCGGATGGGACCATAGGAAATACCATATCTTCTTTTACTACCTTAAACTCAATTAAGACTGGACGGTCATTAATGGAAAAAGCTTTGTCTAATAAGGAATCAACTTCGTTTGGATTTTCAGTTGAATACGATTCAATATTAAAAGCTTCACCAACTTTCATAAAATCCGGATTACTTGCTCTTAGGTCTGTAAAACTGTATTTCTCGGCATGAAAAAGTTCTTGCCACTGTCTTACCATTCCTAAAAAACTATTATTGATAATGAAAAACTTAACCGGAACTTTATTATAACTGGCAGTAATTAGTTCTTGCATATTCATTTGGAAACCGCCATCGCCGCTTATGGAAATGATTGGTCTATCTTGTACGGCGAAAGACGCACCAATTGCCGCTGGGACTGAAAATCCCATTGTTCCTAAACCACCGCTTGTAATATTTGAACGCGGATAATTGTATTTAAAATATTGAGCAGTCCACATTTGATGTTGTCCAACATCAGTTACCACTACCGCATTACCTTTTGTCTTCTCAGAAATTTTTTCGATTACAAATTCAGTTCTTAATCTTCCATCATTATCGTAGTGCATTGGACATTCTTTTTTCCATTCTTTTATTTGTGCCAGCCATTCATTAGTGTCGGGCGGTGAATTTAATTCGGCTGCAATTTCTGCCATTATGTGTTTTACATCTCCAACAATTGGCAAATCAACTATTACATTTTTATCAATACAAGTTGGATCAATGTCTACATGAATTTTAAATGCCTTTGTTGCAAAAGTATCAAGCCTTCCGGTTACTCTATCATCAAATCTTGCACCTAAAGAAATCAAAAGATCACAGTTGTTAACAGCTTGATTTGCCCAATATGTTCCATGCATTCCTAACATTCCTAACGATAAATCATCCGTTCCGGGAAAAGCACCTAATCCTTGAAGCGTCATGGTGACTGGAAATTTATTTTCTCTTGCTAATAATGCAAGTTCATTTGTGCCGCCAGACATAATAACTCCGCCGCCGACATAAAGTAAAGGTCTTTTAGATTTTGAAATTATTTCTGCTGCTTTTTTAATTTGATTTGTGTGACCTTTATATATTGGTTTATATCCACGAAGATCTACATCAACTGGATATTCAAACTTTGTTTTCGAATTAATTACATCCTTTGGTAGATCAACTACGACTGGACCAGGTCTTCCAGTTGCTGCAATAAAAAATGCTTTTCTTATTGTCAAAGCAAGTTCATTAATATTTCGAACAAGAAAATTGTGTTTTGTAATTGGTCTTGTAATTCCAACGATATCAGCTTCTTGGAAAGCATCATTACCAATTAGGTGAGAAGGTACTTGTCCCGTAAACACGACTATTGGTACAGAGTCCATATATGCATCCGCAATTCCCGTTACAGTGTTAGTAGCCCCAGGACCAGATGTAACTAGAACTACCCCAACTTTTCCAGAAGCTTTGGCATAACCTTCAGCCATGTGAACGGCTCCTTGTTCGTGGCGAACAAGAATGTGTTTTAAAAAATCGACATCATAAAGATGTTCATATAATTTTAAAACGGCTCCCCCAGGATAACCGAAAATGTATTCAACTTTTTCTCTTTTTAAGCATTCAAAAAATATGTCTGCACCACTCAACACTTGACTATCCTTTTCCATATTCCTCCTTAAAATCTGTTAGTTAAAACTGCTCCTCTATTAGCTGAGGTTACAAGCTGTGAATAACGAGCTAAATAACCACGCTTTATTTTTGGTTCGAACTTTTGCAGTGATTTTATTCTGCTAGAAATCTCTTCATCCGAAAGTTTTATATTTAGTTTTCGTTCAAGTATATCTATTTCAATAACATCACCATTTTTTAGAGCTGCAATAGGACCACGTTCTGCTGCTTCTGGCGATACGTGACCAATACACGCACCCCTTGTACCTCCTGAAAATCTTCCATCTGTTATTAATGCAACTTTATCTCCTAATCCCATTCCCATTATTGCACTAGTTGGAGTTAACATTTCAGGCATCCCCGGTCCACCCTTTGGTCCTTCATAACGAATCACAACAACATCACCAGCATTAAGATCACCTTTAAGAATTTTTTCAACTGCTTCTTCTTGTGATTCATAAATTTTTGCTGGTCCAGAAAATTTAAACATTTTTTCATCAACAGCTCCGGTTTTTACAATTGCACCATCGGGTGCAAGATTTCCAAACAGAACAGCTAATCCTCCTTTTTGTGAGAATGGATTATCAATTGTTCTAATAACATTTTCGTTTAAATTTCTTGCTGAAGAAATATTTTCACCTAATGTATTTCCGGTAACCGTCATACAATTTTTTTCTATCAAGTTTTTCTTGGTCAGTTCTTTTAGAATTGCAGAAATCCCGCCGGCTTCATCAACATCTTCAATATGGACTTCTTTTGTTGCCGGGCTAACTTTACACAAGTAAGGAACAATTTCTGCAAGCTCATTTAACATTTCTAAATCAAGCTCAATACCAGCTTCATGAGCAACAGCAAGTGTATGCAAAATTGTATTTGTGCTTCCTCCCATCGCAAGATCGAGTGTGAAAGCATTTTTGAATGAGTTATAGTTTAAAATTTTACTTGGTTTTAACTCATCTTGTACTAACTTCAAAATTTGTTTAGCAGCAGAAATTGCAAGTTCTTTTCTTTTTGGATCAACTGCTAAAATTGTACCATTGCCGGGCAATGCTAATCCTAATGCTTCAAGCAAACAATTCATTGAGTTTGCAGTAAACATTCCAGCACACGAACCACAAGTTGGGCAACCAAAATTTTCAAGTTGTTTTAATTCAGTATCACCAATAATACCGCTTGAATATTTCCCAACTCCTTCAAATACAGAAATTAGATCAACTTTTTCACCACTTGGTAATCGGCCCGCTTTCATTGGTCCGCCGGAAATAAAAATTGTTGGGATATCAACACGTGCCGCGCCCATCATCATACCCGGAACAATCTTATCACAATTTGGAATGCATATCATTCCATCAAGACGATGTGCTTCAACAACTGTCTCAACCGAATCTGCGATTAATTCTCTGCTTGCAAGTGAATAGCGCATTCCAAGATGACCCATTGCAATTCCATCATCAACACCAATTGTATTGAATTCAAAAGGAACACCACCAGCTTCTCTAACAGCATCTTTAATTAGTTTACCAAATTCTTGCAGATGAACGTGACCGGGAATCAAATCTATATATGAATTACAAATACCAATAAAGGGTTTGTTGAAATCCTCGTCACTTTTGATGACTCCGGTTGCTTTCAATAAACTTCTGTGTGGAGCTTTTTCAAACCCTTTTTTGATTAAATCAGATCTCAAGATTTCCTCCAAAAAAAATCTTCAGAATCAATTTAGGGTTCTGTCAACCCCTCAATCTGACTTTTATTATTTTATGTTATTATGTAAGATATTGGGATTGACCTATTATTTTAGCTAATAATGGCAATAATATTTACCACTAGTAGAGCTAAAAGAATAATAATCCCTAGTAGAATTGTTTCTGAAGAAATGAAATTTATTGAATAAATGCTCACAACATTCCCTTTGGTGATTTTAGCCATCAAATTTTTTTGAGCGCTATTTTGTTGTGAGTTAATCATTAGTGAAAATTTAGGGGTGAATATAAATAGTGAAATTCCATTTGTCAAGAATAAATTTAAGGTATGATAAATAAATTAATGGCCCCAGATGTCTCGGTCGAGACTTCTATATTGAATTGCTTCACTGATGTGCTGCGGTAAAATATTGTTGGATCGCTCTAAGTCTGCAATTGTTCTGCTCACTTTAATTATTCTATCATAAGCACGTGCTGATAAGCCGAGCCGTGTCATTGCCATTTTTAATAATTCTTCTGAAGCAGAATCAAGCTTACAAAAATTTCTTATTTCTTTTGTTGCCATATCTGAATTGCAGAAAATATTTTTCATTCCTTTGAAGCGACTTATCTGCATCTCTCTTGCTTTTACAACTCTAGCTCTTATTGATTCAGATTTTTCACCTTGTGCGCTTGAAGAAAGTTCTTTAAACTTAACCGCCGGCACTTCGATATGAATGTCAATTCTATCAAGCAAAGGACCAGAAATTCTTGACATATATTTTTGAATTTGTGAAGTGTTGCATGTGCAGTCTTTAGTTGGATCAGTAAAATATCCGCATGGACAAGGATTCATTGCAGCAGCTAACATAAAATTTGCCGGAAACTCTAAAGACATTTTAGATCTGCTGACTGTTACTTTGCAATCTTCTAATGGCTGGCGTAAAACTTCAAGAACATTTTTTTTAAACTCAGGCAACTCATCCAAAAATAAAACTCCATGATGAGCAAAAGAAACTTCTCCGGGACGAGGGACACTACCTCCTCCAATTAATGCTGCATCGGAAACTGTGTGGTGCGGGTTGCGAAATGGTCTTTCTGTAATGAGTGCTTTTTCTTTTGATAATATCCCGGCAACAGAATGAATTTTAGTTGTCGCAAGTGCTTCATCAAAAGTTAATGGTGGAAGGATTGAAGGCAGTCTTTTTGCAAGCATAGTTTTACCCGAACCGGGTGGTCCAATCATCAAAATATTATGACCGCCAGCGGCAGCAATTTCTAAAGCTCTTTTTACATTTTCTTGTCCTTTTACGTCAGAAAAATCTAAAGCATAAGTATTTACTTGAGCAAAAACTTCATTCTTATCTGTGAATGTCGGTTGAAAGTGATTAGTTCCGTCTAATAATTCAATAACTTCTTTTATGTGCGATAAACCAAAAACACTTATCCCTTCAACAATGGATGCTTCTTTAACTGATTCTTCCGGGAGAATTATTTTAGTGAAACCTAATTTTCTTGCTTCAACAGTTATTGGAAGTGCCCCTTTAATTTTTCTTAATGAACCATCTAATGATAGTTCGCCAAGCAATAAAGATTTATCAAGTTCATTTAATTCAAATAAATCACTAGCAGCTAAAATTCCAATTGCAATTGGGAGATCAAATGCACTTCCTTCTTTCTTAATATCTGCCGGTGCAAGGTTAACGGTAATTTTCTTAAGTGGAATTTCAAAACCAGAATTTTTTAAAGCTGCAGTAACTCTTTCTTTGCTTTCCTTCACTGCGTTATCTGGTAAACCAACAATTGTAATTAACGGGAGTTGCTTTTCGGTGTGAGTTTCAACTTCAACTAAATAAGCATCAATTCCCAATGTTGAAGCAGAATAAACTTTGGAAAACATTGTTTATAACCTAAAATAAATCAGTTTTAATCTAATAAAAAAAAACTTTGAACAAAACCGATATAAAAGAAAAAGCCCCTAGTGGGGCATCTTATCATTGCTTAAATTTTCGGAGGTAATCTAACCGGTCAGATAACTGTTCGACTTGTACTAATAATTTATCTTTACCATAAATTGCGTCATTACGATTTGAGAAAACCAATTCATAATCTTTGCTCATTACAATCGCTTCTTCGGGACAAACTTCTTCACAGAATCCGCAAAAGATGCAGCGGAGCATATTGATTTCAAATTTTTCTGGATACCGTTCCTTTTCAAGTTCAGTTTCATTTGCCTGAACTTCAATTGCAAGTGCCGGACAAACCCTTGAACATAAACCGCATGCAACACATCTTTCAACATTATTTTTTTCTTGAACCAATACTGGACGACCGCGGTAAGATGAGGGTGGTTCAAATTTTACTTCCGGATATTCCATAGTAAATTTGGGACGAAACATATTTCTTAATGTAAGCATCATCCCTTTAGCAATTTCGACTATATAAATCTTTTCAAAAAAATTTAGATCTTTCTTTCTTTTCTTTACCGACATATTCAACCTTGGTTTATAGATTGAAAATCATAATTAAAACTGCAACCCACAATATATTTACCAATGAAAGCGGGAACATAACTTTCCAGCCAATATTCATTAATTGATCATAACGAAATCTTGGAATACTCCAACGGACCCAAATGAAAAAGAATAACATAAAAACAACTTTAAAAATAAATGCTCCAACTTGAAGGATCACGGTCAGTGTTTCACCTAATCCCAATTTATCAATGTACGGAATTTGCCAACCGCCTAAGTAAAGAGTAACTATTAAACAGCTTGCAATGATCATATTTGCATATTCAGCTAAAAAGAATGCAGCAAATTTGAACGAACTATATTCAGTATGATAACCGCCAACTAATTCAGGTTCAGCTTCGGGCAAGTCAAACGGCAAACGATTAGTTTCTGCAAATGCAGATACGACAAATGTTATGAAACCAATAGGCTGTAAAACAGCATTCCACATCCAGCCATACTGTGCATTAACTATTTCTATTGGTCTTAAAGATTCAGATAATAATAAAACACCAGCAATAGAAAATCCCATTGAAACTTCGTAAGAAATCATTTGTGCCGAAGACCTAATTCCACCCATCAATGAATATTTACTTCCGGATGACCAACCGGCAAATGTAATTCCATAAACACCAAGGGATGTAAGTGCTAATACATATAAAATTCCAATATTAACATCAGCTACAACTAGTTTTACATCATATCCAAATAGATTAATTGAAGGACCAAAAGGAACAACAGCATAAGTAGCAAATGCAACGAAAAGTGCTATGAAAGGTGCAAGAGTATGCAAAGGTTTATGAGCAGCATCAGGAACAATATCTTCTTTTACTAATAATTTAAAAACGTCAGCAAAGGGCTGTAATAATCCTCTGTATCCAACTCTGTTTGGACCCATTCTATTCTGAGCCCATGCACTAATCTTTCGCTCAAAGTAAACACTATAGGCGACAGTCAAAAACATTACAACAACTATTACAAGCATTTTAATTACAGCAAAAATTACAGTTTCTAAAAGACTCATGAATTAAATCCTCAACAAATTATCATTTGGAGACTTCTGAAAAATATCGTTTGTCATTTCGACCGAAGGGAGAAATCTTTGATTTAATAAGATTTCTCAGTCGTCCGTCTGTTGACGGACTCTTTCGAAATGACATTTTTGAATTATTCTGAAGTCTCATTTAACTTTTATACTCTCTTTTATTTTTAGATTAATGCCCTTGCTTCCAACCATATCATAATCTAAACCTTTGAATTCTTCAATGGAAGAAGCAATATCAGCAAAAACCTCTTCTGCCATATCATATTTCATTTTTCCATTTAGATGCAGAGACAACATTGATAAAATATTCCAAGATGATTTTGCATCTACTCTTCTTCCTTGCATCCACCTATCAAACTTAGTTCCAAATTTATCCCATCTGCTCATGTTCATTCCATCAAGAGCCCGGTCCATTTCTTCTGTAGTAACCGCTGGTTTAATTCTCTGAATTCTGCCGTTGAAATTTACAAAGGTTCCATTTTTTTCTGCATAAGTAGAAGATGGGAAAACAACATCCGCCAATGCTGTTGTTTTATTTTCATTTGATGAATGAACAACCAGTAAGTCAAGTTTTGTTAGATTTTTTTCATATTTATCTGATATGGATGCAATATCTTCATCTATTATATAGAGTGCTTTTATTTTACCGCTTTCAATATTAGTAATAATGCTTTCGAAACTATTTCCATTGTTTATTGGCTTCACACCAACTAATTCAGCACCAAAAGAATTCGGCGTTTTATCCTCCATAATTAAAATATCATCGCAATCACCAAGAGCAATGTGTTTTGGGAAATCAATGTTTTGTACACCAAGTGACTTAGCAAATTTTGCTAAAACAAAATTATCTTCGCACGTTGCATAGGCTGAACCGATAAAAGCTATTTCATTGCTTTTAAATTCTTTGATTTTTTTTGCCGTAAAGTTAATTGCACTACTCAATTCTGCTTTTTTCAAAAAGCCGTTAAATCTTAGATAAGTTCCATCAATTCTATTTTCTGCATTAACAAATTTAAATGTATTAAGCCTTCCATTATCACACATCCATGCGCTATTGACTTCGTCATTTTTACGCGGTGTTAATCTTAATATTTCATTATTGCGGACCCACATTTCTGTGTTGCAGCCTCTAGAGCATCCAATACAAATCGAATCTGTTGATGACATTTCCCATACGCGTGATTTGAATCTAAAATCATTATTTGTTAATGCACCAACGGGACAGATATCAACAGTGTTTAATGTGTAAGGATTATCAAATAATTCGCCGGGAAAAGTAGTAACAGTAACTTTGTCTCCTCTATTCCTAAATGTAAGTTGATTTGCGTGCGCTATTTCATCTGAAAATCTTATACATCTTGAGCAAGAAATACATCTTTCACCATCAAATTTAATGTGAGGTCCAAGTTGAACTCTCTTTTCTTTTCTATTTTTTATTTCTTCAAACCGACTTTCACCTTTTCCATGAGAATAAGCGTATTCTTGCAGCTTACATTCACCGGCTTCATCACAGATTGGACAATCGAGAGGATGGTTTATCAAAATAAATTCCATTACAGCATTTCTTGCGTCAATAGTTTTTTCAGATTTGGTATGAACCACCATTCCTTCAGATGCATAAGTGGAACATGCAATAACAAGCTTTGGCATTTTTTCTACTTCAACTAAACAAATTCTGCAATTACCGGAAATAGAAAGTTTTGGGTGCCAACAAAAATGCGGAATTGAAATTCCAGCATTGCGTGAGGCTTCAATTATGGTTTGTCCGGGTTTGAATTCTACTTGATGACCATCGACTATAAAAATCGGCATACGACTTTCCTTTTTAGGCTGCTCTAATAAGTAATAAATTTCTTGGACTTAAAATTACTCTTGTTAAGGTACCATTTTCAAATATCTCGTTAGATAATTTTAAAATATCCATTTGAGTTATTGCATTTACCTTTTTTATAGATTCATTAACAGTTCTGATTTTTTTATAATAAATCATCGACTGTGCCATTCTAAGCATTCGGTAAGTTGTACTTTCTAAACTCATTAACATATTTCCAATTAAATATTCCTTAGCTCTGCTTAATTCAATTTCAGATACTTTTCTTTCTTTGATTTTTTTAAGCTCACTGAAAATTAAACTTTGAGCTTTATGAATAGAATTTTCATTTGTAGATAAATAAATACCAAATGCAGAAACATCATAAAAAGAATTTAGAAATGAATTAATTTGATAAGCAATTCCATGCTCTTCGCGAATTTTCTGAAACAAACGAGAACTGCTCCCTTCACCTAAAATATGTGAAAGCACATTTATAGCAATTCTTTCCTTATCCTTTAAACCGTAAGTCGCTTTTCCAAGAATGTAATGAACTTGTTGGGTATCTTTTTCTACAAATAAATCTTGTGTTGGATGCAAATTCAGTGTTCTTTGAGTCGTGATTATTTTTTTAAAATCTTTCCTTAAATATCTCTCAGCAAAAGAAATTAGTTTATTGTGATTAATGTTCCCGGAACCAACAATGAAAAATTTACTACTTGTATAATTTTCATTAATAAAACTAAATAAATCATTTCTTGTAAATTTTTTAAGATTCTGTTCTGTCCCGATTATCGGCATCCCCAAAGAATTATTCTTGAAAATGTTGCTTTCAAATTTGTCAAAAATTAATTCATCGGGAGAATCTTCTATATCATTCAATTCATCAATTACGACATTTTTCTCTTTAGAAATTTCTTTATCTGCAAAAGTTGAGTTTTGAACAATATCTGCTAAAACTTCAAAAGTTTTTTCGATATGGACTGTTAATCCTCTTCCATATAAACAAGTATGTTCTTTTGAAGTGAATGCATTTAAGTATCCGCCAAGTGATTCTATTTCCTCTGATATTTTTTTAGCAGATCTTTTTTTTGTGCCTTTAAAAAACATGTGCTCAAGGAAATGGCTAATCCCATTATTCATTTCATTTTCATCTCTCGATCCAACATTAAACCAGAATCCTAAAGAAAAGGATTTTACATGTTCAATCTTTTCTGAAATAATTGTGATGCCGTTCGGTAGCTCAGTAATATTTATGTTTTTCAATAGATTTGTGCGCAATTGAATTCAAAAATTGTGTGACAAATATAGATATCGATGTTTATGATTCCAACATTACTTCACTGATGTTTTGAGTATCTTGGATTCATTTTCATACTAAGTTTTATTTTACTGATACCTTTACAAACTTTTCAACGTACTTTCCATGAAACTGCGCAATGGCTTTGTATGCTTTCTCCAAAATATTTTCCGGCGGAAGAAATACAATTCTAAAATGATTTGTCCCGGGCAATTGCCCAAATCCACTTCCGTGAACTACAACCACTCCGGTTTCTTTTATTAATTCTTGAGTCCAGTGTGCATCATCAGAAATATTTTCAATTCTTGGGAAAGCATAAAACGAACCTTCCGGTGCAACACAAGAAATTCCAGGCACTGCATTCATCATTTCAACTGTTAAGTCTCTTCTTTTCGTTAATTTTTTCATAGCAATTTCAAGATGAGACTGATCCCCAAGTAATGATGGTGCAATTCCATACTGTTCCGGATGATTGGCTGAAAGACGTGCACGCAATAATTTATTAATTGCTTCAATGTAGTCTTTTAGAATTTCTCTGTTGCCGCTTACGATTCCCCATCCTATTCTAAAACCGGGAACCATATAATTTTTTGAAAGTCCCCCAAAAGTAATTACTGGTACTTCCGGATTTAGCGAGGCTATGGAAGTATGTTTCTTTCCATCCATTAAAAGTTTGTCATAAATCTCATCGGAAAAAATTACAAGATTATGTTCAAGAGCAAGTTTAATTATCTGTCTTAATGTTTCCGATGAATTGTTTGAACCAGTTGGATTGTTTGGATTGATAATTATTATTGCTCTGGTTTTTTCATTTATCTTACTTTTAATATCATTAATATCCGGCTGCCATCCGTTTGATTCATCTAAGTAATATGGATTCTCCATAGTCTGTAATTTACTTTGAATAGCAGTATACAACGGATAACCTGGAGTTGGTGTTAAAACATTTTCGCCATCATTAACTAGAGCAGTCAAACAAACGTCAATTGCTTCACTTGCGCCGGTTGTAACAAAAATATCTTGAACGTTATTAATCCCTTTTTTATCAGCCTCTTTTTCGATCGCTTCAACTGCCGGTTTAATTCCAGATGACGGTGCATAGCCGTTAAAATTTTTTAGCATTGCTTTATAAGTCTCTTCGATGAGATGACGCGGTGGTTCCCAATCAAACAAATTTGGATCGCCAATATTCAAATAAAGCATTTCTTTACCAGTCTTTGCAACTTGATTCGCTAACACTACGATATCTCTAACAGCATATGTTACGTTTTGAGTTCTAACTGCTGGTTTAATTACAAAGTTTGACATATTCACTCCATCGTTTAATAATCATAAAGAATTTGCAACAATAATAAATCCATTATGATCTATTATTCGGTTTGATTATAACTCCTTTACTAACTTGACCATTAATTTTTATTGTAATTGGATTTTCTAATTTAATATGACTTGTAAAAGTTTTATGTTCAGCAAAATGTTGTTCCATCAACCATTTCCAGTCTAAAAATCCAAGATCATTAAATTCATCAATAGTAAAATACCCAATTTTAAATGATGTAAGATTTTGAAAAAAATGAGAACCTTGTGATGGTGCAACATTTAAGTCAGAAAAGTTACTCTCAATTATTGTTTTCGCTCCATTAATATTTTCCCATGTTACCGGAATACCTAGCCAAGGATCTAATGTTCCCCATCTTCCAACGCCAATTAATAAATATGGAGTTCTTTCACCTAATAGTTTAGCATTGAATTGTGATATTTCTTTTGCTACTTCTCGAGTATGTTTTCTATCGAACTTACCAATATCAACACAAACAATATCTTTAATATTATTAATTACTCCGTGACCAAGAACTTGATCGCTGCTACAAATCAATTCCTCTTCAGCCATTGCATTAATATCAAGTTCTTCAATCTCATGGCTTATAACTAATGGCCGCATTTGAAGAAGTGCAAATTCCTTAGGTTTTCCTTCTGGGACTTGAAAGTTTACTGCAAATTCAATTTCAACTAGAGATCCGGTCCCCCAACTTCCCATTTCGAGCAGTAATTCAAGAATTTCTGGAAGGGGAAAAACTTTTTGTTTTAATATTGGAGCCATTGTGAATAAATTAATACCCTCTCTATCAATACCATCATAAATTGTATTGTTATCCATCGAATATGTTGAGCCGGTATAATCAAGAGTTCCGTCTTTAAAAGCTTCTGATAAGTTGTAAGTTTTTAATAACGATTCTTCTTCTAAAACTTCTTTTGCCGATCCATCATTCATACTTAAAGCGTAAAATTCTTTTGGCGAGTAGTTCATTGTATCTTCGATTGTAGCAAACTGAAGAATATGATGAGGATATTTCGGAGAAAATCTGAATGTTAATCCACCATCAACAATATATTTTCCTAAGCCGGGTGCTACTGAGACAATTCCATCATTTGATTTCAATGGAGGATTGGGATAAAAATTATAAGACTTAGCTACACCTGAAAATTCCGGATAATATTTACCGTTATGCAAACCACCAACAAGTTTTTGAATAATTACAGCCATCTTTTCTTCTTCTAAACGGTAAGTAGTAACGCGTATATATTCTTTAGATCTTTGGAAATAAATTGACATGTATATTTTTTTGATAGCATGAAAGAGTTGTTTCAGCCTAACTTTAATATTCGGGTGATTGTTCGGAAGCATAAACGTTTCA